>JBIOJU010000039.1:0-8996 GCA_044451165.1 Chlamydiales bacterium
AAAGCGCGCATCGACTATTTTATCGATCAGGTCTTTAACTACCCGACCTATGCAGAGGGCTATCGGATTGCTGCACTAAATGGGCTAAATAAGTTAAAACATAGAAAATAATAAGGAATAAAAAATGGCCATCTTCGACATTTTTGAAGGCGAAAAACTCCACACTCCAAAAAATGGATCATCCGACGCAGCAGAACTTTCAGAGTCGAAACGCGATCGCCTTTTTTCGATTGTTGCAGCACGCCTCTTTTTTGTGCTGCTTCTCGTTGCAGATCTTCTCTGGGCTTCCTACTCGCTGATTCTTCTTGGCCTAACCCTTCTCTTCTCACTTCTCACAGGAGGCAGAATGCCCCTCGTTAAAAAACTCACACACAAATTTTGGATGGGATTTAAACGGTCGCTCGTGTGTGGCCTCTCACTTCTCATCGCACTCTTCAGCCCTGCCTTCGGCATCATGATCGCCTGCACCTATTTCATGATGTACGACAAAGCCGGCTTGGAGGAGGTTGTTCCAACCTCCATCCAAACACAGTTCAAAGATCTCTTCGCTTCACAGAAGTAGGGGCACCAATTTGGAGTGCGGCGACTTGGCGCCGCTTTCACGGACAGCGACCTGGCGCTGCCTCTTTTCGAGCCCACTCACGCCAAACTCTTCCCGGTACAAATACTTTTCTTCATAATACCACGCCGCGCCAGGTCGCGGCGAAGAAAAGCGGCGCCCGGTTGTAATATGTCAAGACATGGGTAACACTTTTATCAGGACATAGGTAACACTTCAGGAAGCGTCCTTTTTTCCTTTCTCAAACTGATCCTTTGAACTTTTGTTTTGCAGAAATAGACATCATACACCCCATCTTCGAGCTCTCTTAAAGCAACATATTCTCTTGCCAAATGTTCTCCTACGTAGAAATGTTTGCTGTTGAGGCAAATACCTCCGCATTCACTGACTCTTTTTAGCTCTAATCCGTCCGGATAGATTATTTCTGGCAGCTTTTCAGGAAATACCCTAGAGCTTGGTGTGTATCGGTCTTTGGGACACAGTAACCCTATTCCTTCATGGGGCCTTGCGTTGTTGTATACTTCTCTCCACTCGTCAAATCTGAGTTGTGCATTCTTCAAATCACTAAACTGATGGTACTTCAGGACTTCTTCTTTCAGACTCCTATGGAACCTTTCGAGTTTACCTTGTGTTTGAGGATGCCCGGGTGTTGAGTGACTCACCTTAATGCCTAATCTCATAAGCCATACAGTTATCCTTGATAGGTGCCTTTGACTCCCTCTCCAGGGAGCTCCATTATCCATTGTCATTGCCTCCGGTAGCCCATACACTCGAAATGCCTGTTCTAGCCCTTGCCTTACCGACTTCTCGTTCTCCTTTTCACACGCCTTTATACAAATCGAAAACCTTGAATGATCATCCAAGATAGTTAGGGGATGACACCTTCCAGTCGTATGTAGTTTGAAATGCCCCTTAAAATCCATCTGCCATAACTCATTCGGTTGCTCTCGTTCAAAGCGTATGAAACGCTCCCTCTTCTCGGATTCTTTTGCATCTATTTGTCCACAACGCAAAAGAATCCGATTAAAGGTTGCCTCAGAAGGCAAATCCTCGACTCCTCGGTTTTTAAGGTGCTGTCGCAGCTTTCTTCCTCCCCAATGCGCGTTGCCTCTTGTGCGTAAGATTAGGGAGGTCATCTCTTCAGAAACGCGTGATGGCGAGGTTAGGGGCCTTCTTGAACGATCTGATAGTCCATCAACGCCACTTTCCTCGTAGCGTTTAATCCATTTGTAGGCTGTCTTTCTTGAGATTCCAAATTCAGCACAGACTGCGCGAATGTTAGCTTCTGGGTCTAGCAGCTTGTCTAAAAGTTCCACTTTCAACGACATAAGATTCCTATCTTTCCAAGGCATATGGACAACCCTTTTTAAATAAGCTAAAAGCTTATGAAAAAGTGTTACCTATGTCCTGATAGAAGTGTTACCTATGTCATGATACTGAACACCCGGTCGCCGCACTCCAAAAAAACTTCTTCGTTAGTTCATTGCGCTAGGGCAGTTGCAGGTCAGCACCGTTTATTTTGGATGAACCTCTATCAAGGATTACCCTGCAATTTTCAAAGGTAAATTGCACCGAGGGGTGGCAAGCTCTTTTAAAGAAGTTCACAACTGCGTTGTCAACCCAACAATTATAAAGTTCGACACGCCTGAGCTTAGAATCTGTTGGTTTTCTCAGGAATGGTGATATCTTGATATCTTTACTTTCCGGTGTCAAAGTAATCAAGCCGTTAAACGTTCCTCGAATGGCCAGTCGTTGTAGATTTTTCCCTAGATTGATGATCTTTGCGATCGTCTCTGTCTGGTTGTGCTGATCCAGCTCAACTCCTAAGTCCGTTAATAGGGGGCAGCATGTTAGAGCTTGAACTGCACTGCCGCTTTTGTCAGAACAGGCTAGAGTCGTTACTCGACTTACATCAATAGCTTCTTTTTGTATTTCATCGAATGGATCTGCAAATTTGCTGGGGTCCGTGACACAAAGATCGAGCGTTGTTACTGTCTTAGGCATGGCTTGGAGAATTCCCCACGTCACATCGTTCTGAAAAGTGACATAACCGTCTGCAGAGCAACGTGGCATAGTAAGTGTGACAAGCCTCGAAGGCCATGACCGAAGAAGTGCCGGAATCAGATGCACCGACGTTTTATTCCCTATTGCTAGTCGTAACTTACTTAAGTCGAGTTCCCACACATGTCGGAATTTACCGAAATGGTCTGTTATCACTTTAACAACACTTCTCAAAGCATAGTGTTTGGTTTGATCGCCGACCATCTGCATAATTTCTGTGCTGTTCACAGATTTTCTTGCCTCATATCGCCAAGCTCGACACGTGTAAGCTAATGGTGGTGTTTCTCCGTTTCTTAGAAAAGACAGAATATATTGAGTGAACACATCCGGCAGATGTATCCAGCGAGTCTTGGTTGGACGTTGTTTTACGACCGCTGTTTCAGCGTCGAGAGGGACTGGAGCTGTAGTGCTGGGATTAGAATTTACAATGGGTGCTGCCGTGTTTGGACTTTGTGTTACGATCTCTGGTGCAGCATTGATAGAAACTAGAGCTGTAGTGCTGGGGACAGAATTTACTGCGGAAACTGCCATAATTGCCTCCTGTGTGTTTGGGACGGCAACAAGTCTAGAAAAGGTGTGAACAGAAAGTCAATTGAATTGATTTTTTATTTCGCAGGAGCGCTTGAGGTGACACGTTTGGCTTTGACGCCAACACCCGTGTCGTTGTTGAGTAGCTTGTCTGGATAATTGGGGTCGCCGCTTGGGACAACATCAATGATGCTGGGTGAGAGCCAAGCGGACGCGGTTGCGACGTCGCTTGGCGCGATCTCATAAAGTGAGTGATCGCTGAGAAGAAGTCTTTTTCCGCCATTAATATTTAATGAGAGGGAGAGCTGCTTCTTCTGACTTTTCACAATAAAATGCTGATCGATCCAGATCTCTAGCGCGCTCTTTTGCGAGGGGGTGAGCGAAGAAAAGCCGGTGTTCTTCTTGTCGTCAGGGCTCATCATCTGATCAAGATCTACAACAGCCGCAAGCGGAGCAGACACCGCGACACACAACAGAATAGTAGAGGTAAGGCGCATATCCCCCTTCTAAAATAAGCGTGTAAAAAACACAAGCAAAAGAAACGATGAGCGATGAATGATGAACGCTTCTTCAATCTTTCTTTCGTTCATCACTCATCACTTATCGTTCATAGCTTCTTCAAGTTGGTTCCGGGCATTGCCTCTTCAGCTGATTTCTCAGCCCTTTGAGGGCTTTGGGGTGATGGTTTCTTGCGTTGGTGATTTTTTCTGTGGTGTGAAGAAATTCCCAAGCCTGCAAAAAGTCCATACGTTGAAGAGAGACGAGAGAGAGGTAGTATTCGACAATCGATGATGTGGGATCGATTGAGTGGTATTTTTCCAAAATAGAGAGCGCTTCGCTTCCACGTCCAAGCTGTAGCCAGGAGGTTGCAAGCTGTAAAAGTCCTGCGCGAAATCGGGGATAGCGTGCGAGCACCTTTTGAATTTTTTTCTGTTTTTCAAGGATGGATGCGCGGTTCTCATCGACTGGCAGGAAGATCACCTTAATGCCCTCAGCATCGACTTTTCCATTTAGATAATCATCAGCAATGGTGTCGTGAGAGACCTCATGGTCAAAAGTGACATGCTGCACCTGTTTGAGCAGCTCTTTACCTTGCGCTTTTTTCCCTACGAAAAGGTAGTTAAGTCCAAGAAAGGTTTTTAGGAGAAGGTCGTCTGGGAGGAAGATGAGAGCTTTTTCGTAAAGTGTCACGGTAGTTGTATAATCTTCTTTTCCCCAAAATACGGAGGCCTGGTTAAGAAAGGCAAGGCCGATCACTTCGCGCAGGCTTCGCCGCTCTAGTTTGCGCGTATTGATTCCAAGATAGGTCTCATCGGGAAGATGAATTCCGCGTGCAGTTGTCTCAATGTTAAGAGGGGTCTCTGTGGTTTCGCAGCGGAGAAAAATGTGTCCGGGTGGGGTGATGATTTCAAGAGGGAGGTCTAGACGTTGGGCAAGCGTAAGGTAGAGGATCGAGACGCCCAGGCAGACGCCTTGTCTACTGTCAAGCACCGAGGGGAGGAACGTGTAGAGATCGATGTCTTTCGCGTAGAGCGAGTGGGGAGGAAAGCGGAACTGCATCTCCTGAAAAATAAACCTGTTGATTTCTCTTATCTTCTGATCCGCTGTTGCATGGGAGGGGAGACGCGCGCGGATCTGGAGCGCCATCAGGTCCAGGTTTGCCTCATATTGCCGAATCGAAAAAAGTGGATCTTTTGCATCTGCAAACTGACTGAGAAGAAGTGCTCGTGCAAGGTCGATCTCATCTGAGCCAAGAGGAGTAAGTTCCTCTTCCTTCCATACTGTATGGCCCTTGAGCTTTCGGTTGTGTAGGCTCTCTCCCAGTTTTTCAATCAGGGAGATCTGCGCATCAGAAAGTTCGGCAGGGGGGTCGAAAGATTGTCTTGTGACAAGTGAGATGATCGCTTGAAGATCAAACTTTGGATAGGGAAGATTTTCTTTTCCATCAACCTCTTTACCGCCATTGAGAAGGGTCCAGGCTCTTCGAAGCGCTTTATCACCGAGATCTGTTTTTGGATAGAGTTCGTAAAAGGCAAGGTGCTGTGTGATCGATAACGGATCTAAACTATTAAAAAGAGAAAGAAGTTTCGCCTCCTCGGCGGATGGAGCATGCTGGATGATGCGTCCTTCCCTCATCTCTTTCGCAGAGAGCGGATTGCAAGAAAACAAAAGAAAAGAAAAATTTACCAGAGAGAACATAGAGAGAAGAGAAGAAAAAAAATTCTTATGTGCGCTAGCTATTCTCATGAATGATTTTCTTTTGTTCATGTAAGACGAAAATGTAACGGATCAATCTCTTCGCCTCAAGCAGATTGTTGCACAAATCCATTTTCAACCAGCGGGAACACAAAGAGCAGTAAGAAAAAAACAATTTTGTCTTTCTCATCTCGGTGTGCTCGGTGTTTATTTTTCGGCTTGAGTTGCGCCCGTGAGGATTTCGGAGATCTCCTTTTGAAGGCCCTCGTGCGCCACGATCTCTTCTACACTTGGCCGAAAGCGGTAGGTCCAGTTGGTGGGAAGGATTTTTCCAGGAATGTTGATCCGCTCATCTTCAAGGCGTGTCCAGACAAGATCTGGAAAGAGGGCAAAATACTCTTGCAGCAGGTTGATGTGAAAGATGCTAGAGGTATGGTGGCTATCAAAAAGGATCTCTTTACGCTGGACGCTGGTGAGTTCTGGTGCGTATTTCCAGCCCTTCAGGGCCGCAAAAGTGCCCGATCCTTCGGGATGATCCCTCCACCATTCTGCAAGGGTTTCGGAATCGTGGGTCGAAACACAGGTCATGCTGAGAGGGGGATACTGGTCAAACGGGATAAAACGCTTGTCCTCGTGCCAGTATCTCTGCCAGCGCATTACCCGCGTTCCAGGGATGCCAAACTCCTCAAGGCTGTGGATGACAGCAGGGGGGACCTCACCCAGATCTTCTGCAATGGGAAGCATCGGAAAGGAGGAGATCATCATCTGTAAGATGTCTTTTCCTTGAGGGATCCAGAGAGATTCATCTTCAGGCACAAACCGCCCTTTCGTCGTCTGCTGCCCAACAGGGATTGCCCAGATCCGAAAGAGACCCACCACATGATCAAGCCGATAGAGATGGAAAAAATGGCTGGCCATCTGCAGACGCTGTTTCCACCAGCTGTAATGCGATTTTTTTTTCACGTCCCAATGGTAGAGAGGAAAGCCCCAATACTGCTGGATATTGCTATAACTATCGGGGGGGGCTCCTGCCGCAAGAGTCAAATCAAAAAACCCTTGATGATGCCAAACATCTGCGCTATCTACGCTGACCAGTATGGGAACATCTCCCTTTATTTTAACATTTGCACGCTCTGCATGCTCCTTCACCTGTTTAAGTTGAATACAAGCAAGATATTGCACGACAAGATAAAAACAGATCTCCTCCCAATAAAGTTCAACAATTTCGTCATACCGTTTTTTCGAAAGATGTTTCAATTCTTCCGGCCAGTATTGCCACTGGCTCTGCTCTAAAAGATCTTTCAAGATTTTGAACACACCATAGGGAAGCGCCCAGCCATGATTTTCTGCCACAAACTTTTGAAATGCTTCTAACTTGAGGATGCGCGCCCCAGCCGACGCATAGTAGAGACGCAGCCAGTAGAGTTTTTGGATTTTGATTTCATGATAGGGGATTTTTTGCGAGCGTGTGAGCCCGCGCATCGGCTCCAGTTTTTTTTGTAGATCGGGAAACTCCTCAAGATAGGGAAGAGCATGTAATGAGAGAAAGATCGGATTGATGGCACATGATGAAAGCGCATTATAAGGGCTCGGATCGTTCCCTGAATCATTTAAGGGCAGGAGTTGGATGACATCCATTTTGAGAGTTTTACACCAGTCGATGAGAGGCAGAAGATCGAAGAATTCTCCAATGCCAGCACTGTTTTTGCTGTGGAGAGCAGAAAGAGGAAGGTCGATCCCATGATGAGGAAAAACACCGATTTTTTTCCAAAGCTCTCCTGCGGGAGATGCAAGAAGAGTCTCTTGTAGACTCCTCATCGGACACCGAAAGCTGTGTGATCTAGCTTGATCTCGCTATCGGAAATGAGGGGAAGAACTCCCTTTTGAATCGCCTGCTTCCACAAGAGCGCCTTTTCTATGAAAAGCGCAAGAAGGTCAGCCGATTTTTCAGGAGTGAGATGTGCATAATAGAGATAGTCGAATAAGGCGAGCTGATTGTTTCGTTCAACATAGGCAAAGGTGCCAATCCGGGGGTAGGGAAGATTGGCTTTCAAACACTCTTTGAACAGGTTTTCTCGGTATTTTCCTGCTGGGACTTCTTGGATGAGAGTTGCAAGAAGAATTCTCTCTTTTGGTTCATCATCTTCGAGCTGTACATGCAGCATCTCGTTCACGCCGATGCGTACGGCGCGTTTCTTTTCTGCGTAGAGAGAAAGATCGATGAGAGGACTTAAATGATTGAGAAAATCTTGAAAGCGATCCATTATTTTTTCTCCCCCTCTTCCTTCTCCTCTTTTTCTTCCATTTTTTCTTCAAGATCTTCCAGGGCTTCGATAAAGGACATGAGAACATCTTGACGCTGCTGGGGTGTACGGTAGAGTTTAGGGGCGACCTGCCTCACTGCATCGCGCATCTGCGTAAAAATGATGACCTGGGCGATCTCTTCCGAAATTCCCAGCTGCGCGGCGAGCTGTAGTACCTTTTCGCTTGCGGGGTAACGCTCTTGGAGATATTTCATAAACACTTTTGCAAGTGTTTCAAAATTGATACGGGGGGAAGGGGCTAGCCCATTTTTTTTGAAAAGAGACCCGATAATGTTCATGCGTGTCACAAAAAAGCGGAAGACCCCCAAGATCGCTTGCAAGCTCCGCGCCTCTGTGAGTAGCCGGTGGAGCTCGGCCCGTGAAATGGAACTTCCCTTGGCTTTTAAATCCGCCCCCAGCGAGTGGAGAACAAACTCGATCACAACCTTCATTTTTTCAAACGAGAAGGCGCTCGTTAGCTGTTCAAAAAGTGTGAGGGCGTCGCGAGGGTTGCCGATGATGTCGCGGTAGATATCTCGAAGAGCCGTAGGGCTGCCCAGTCCTTTTGTTGAAAATTCGCGCGCTTGGGCCGCAATATTTTTTCCAGCACGGATCTCGCGACCATATTGTGTGGTGATCTCTTCTTTTACCTCGCGGACGGCTCGATTGAGGTCTCCATCGCTCGTCTCAATCAAAAAATCGAGTGCCTCATCTGCAAGTGAGAGATCCGTGTAGGACTCTAATAGCTTTTTATGGACGCTCTCCTTTGTCTCTTTATCCGACAGCCTTGCGCGAAGTAGCAGAAGGGTTCGTTCGCTCAGCTCCTCATTTTTTCGATGAAACTCCCCGGCGACCTCTTCGATCCGCTCGATCTCTACAATGCCTTTCTCTTTTGCAGTTTTTTCAGGCTCTTCTTCACGCCCCTTTTTACGCGTTCTTATCTCTAGCGTTTCAAATCGCCTGGCCATGGCAAGGGGATTGAAAGCAGCAAGTTCTGTCCATTGCGTGAACTCCTCTTCGACCATCTCAGCTTGCATTGCAAAACGACCTGTCTGTTCAGGCTTTTGCGCGCGCTGCGTCCTCTCCGATTCAACTGAGCCGATGCGTGAGGTTTTGAGATTGTCGTCTTGCATAGATTTTTTTTATCGCGCGTAGATTATTTAGTAAAGAGCGAAGAGAAGAAGTGATGAACGATGAGTGATGAATGAGGAAGGGGTTTTGTGGCATAAATCCCATTTTTAAACACCGAGCAGAAGAAGGGGGAAATTGCAGGATGACAGAATGACCACGCTGGTCATCCTATTATTTGCTCTTCATCTCGGTGTTCTCGGTGCGCTCGGTGTTTATTT
>JBIOJU010000040.1:0-8900 GCA_044451165.1 Chlamydiales bacterium
CATGAAAAAAGCGATGCAGGCCGCGCGTGATGCCGGAGCAGCAGGCATTAAGGTGCAGGTTGCAGGAAGAATTGGTGGAGCAGAGATTGCCCGAACAGAGTGGTATAAAGAAGGGCGTGTGCCTCTACACACCATTCGCGCCGAGATCGATTATGCGATGGGACGTGCTGAGACTACCTACGGCTCGATCGGCGTAAAAGTCTGGATCAATAAAGGTGAAGAGGCCGCTGCGAAGGTGGGAGGCTAATATATATGGCACAATTTCCAGTACGAACGAAATATCGCAAAATGCAGAAGGGCTCTCAGGCTGGCAAAAGTAAGGCTGGGAATTTTCTCGATTTTGGTGACTTTGGTATGCAGGCCCTTGATAGAGGCAGGCTCACTCACCAGCAGATCGAAGCATGCCGTGTAGCGATTAACCGTTATTTCAACCGCAAAGGACAGGTTTGGATTCGTGTGTTTCCTGATAAATCGGTTTCTAAGAAGCCGGCGGAAACGCGCATGGGTAAGGGAAAAGGCGCGCCCGACCATTGGGAAGCTGTCATCCGCCCCGGCCGCATTCTTTTTGAAGTTGGTGGCGTTCCAAAAGAGATGGCGCAAAATGCTCTGCGAAGAGCGGCAGCCAAGATTCCCATTCGCAGCCGATTTGTTGAACGCGTGGAGAGGGTCTAGAACATGTTACAAGTGAAAGAATTAAGAGAAAAGAACGTGACTGAACTGCGTGAGCAAGAGAGAGAGCTCGCCAAAGAAGTCTACGAAATGTATTGCGAACTAAGTCTCTCGAGAAAATTGGAAAAGCCACATCTCGTGCGTGAAAAAAAACGTGACCGAGCAAAGCTTTTAACGGTTCTTCGAGAGAAACAAGAGAGTGTGAGATGAAAGAGTCAGCAAAAATTCAGCAGAAGGTCCGTGAAGGGACTGTGGTCTCTAATAAAATGACAAAAACCGTCACGGTGAAAGTTGTGCGCACCTTCCGACATCCCACTTACAATAAAGTGGTAACACGCGGAAAAAAATATTACGCGCATGTGGAAGATGGAAAAATCGATGTAGGCCAGCGTGTAAGGATTGTAGAAACTAGACCCCTTTCTAAGCTGAAAAGATGGCGTGTAATCGATGTATTGGGAAGTGAAACAACACCCTCAAGGTAATAGAAGATCATGATTCAACAAGAAAGTAATTTACATGTTGCCGATAACACAGGAGCCAAAAGTGTGCGCTGTTTTCGTGTGCTCGGCGGAACGCGCAGACGGTATGCTTATGTAGGCGATGTGGTGATCTGCTCGGTGAAAGATGCAGATCCACATGGCACTGTGAAAAAAGGTGAAGTTGTGCGTGCTGTGATTGTCCGCACTAAAGGGTACATCCGCAGGAATGATGGCTCTTTTTTACGGTTTTACGACAATAGCTGCGTGATCATAGATGATAAAAACAATCCAAAAGGAACGCGCATTTTTGGACCTGTCGCAAGAGAAGTTAGAGAAGGGGGATTTGTCAAAATTACCTCTCTCGCACCAGAGGTGATATGAGTAACAAGTGGATCAAAAAAGACGATACTGTCGTTGTGCTAACGGGGAATGAGAGCGGCCGTACCGGGAAAATTCTTTCTCGCAAAGGCGATAGAGTGGTTGTGCAAGGCTTAAATATTCGCAAAAAACATGCCAAGCGCAAAACAAAAGTACCGACACCGGGCGTCATGGAGATTGAGATGCCCATCCATATTTCAAATGTGTGCATCTGTGCAGAAGATGGCAAGCCTATCAAACTCAAAGTGCGTCAATCTGCAGACGGCCAGACGAAAGAGCTGGTTTACCATGAAGGGAAGAAAGATGTCGTGTTCAGAAAATTGCGGGTACCAGAAAGACGAGGCAAAGGCAAGTAAATGTCTAGAGTATTAAAAAAGTATAGATCCGAAGTGAAAGGTGCGCTCAAGGAGCGTTTTGCTTATCCAAACAGCTCACTTATTCCGGAGTTAAAGAAAGTTGTCATAAGCATGGGTCTTGCAGAAGCTTCTAAAGATAAAAATGCGCTCCAAGACTGTGTCAAGGAGATGGCTCTTCTCTCTGGACAGAAGCCGGTGTTTACTCGCGCAAAAAAATCTGTAGCCAACTTTAAGTTGAGAGAAGGACAAGCGATTGGACTAAAAGTGACCTTGCGCAAAAAACGCATGTATGACTTTTTTGATCGTTTCTGTCATATTGTCTCCCCAAGGATTCGCGACTTTCGCGGCTTTCCCGTCAAGTTTGACGGAAGTGGGAATTACTCGATAGGAATTGAAGAGCAGATCATTTTCCCCGAGATTAATCTCGACGAGGTGAAGAGGACGCAGGGGATGAATATCACCTTCGTTACAACTGCAAAAAGCGATGAGGAATGCCAAGAGCTGTTAACACTGCTTGGCTTTCCTTTCAAAAAGGGAGAATAAAGAAGCCATGTCCATGAGCGATCCAATTGCAGATCTTTTAACTAGAATCCGCAATGCTAAGACTGCGCGTAACCGATTTGTCGATTTCCCTTTTAGCAAAGAGAAATTGCATATCGTCAAAATTTTGCAAGAGCAGGGTTTCGTCGACAACTATCTGGTTGATGAGAAGAGCGGAAAAGTGCGTGCGTTTCTTAGATACGGCAAGGGCAGGGAACCTGTCATTCAAGGACTGAAACGCGTCTCAAGCCCTGGGCTTAGACGCTATGTGGGTTATCAGAACATTCCACGCATTTATGGAGGGATGGGAGTCGCCATCCTCTCGACGCCCAAGGGAATTATCGATGGGAAAAAGGCACGTAATTTAAAAGTAGGCGGAGAACTCCTCTGTCTTGTTTGGTAATTAGGAGAAGCGAATAGATGTCAAAACTTGGCAAAGCACCCATTTCCCTACCAAAAGGAGTAGAGGTCAAAGTTGAAGGTGGATCTGTCCATATTAAGGGGCCGAAAGGAAACCTTTCTTATCCACTCGAAAAAGGGATTTCAGTGAAAGTAGATGCTGAAAAAATTCACGTTGAGAAAGAT
Source organism: Chlamydiales bacterium (assembly GCA_044451165.1). Lineage (GTDB taxonomy): Bacteria > Chlamydiota > Chlamydiia > Chlamydiales > Rhabdochlamydiaceae. The sequence continues at coordinate 3,008 of JBIOJU010000040.1, forward strand.
GAAAAAGTTACTCTGCCGCGCACCACACACGGATTGTTTCGTGCACTCATCAACAACATGATCGAAGGGGTGAGTAAAGGTTTTGAAAAGAAGCTCTCGCTTGTGGGAGTAGGGTATCGTGCTAACATTTCCGGGAGTAATTTAGATTTATCGCTCGGATTTTCCCATCCTACAAAAGTGGCCATTCCTTCCAATGTGAAGGTGACGGTGGATAAGAGCGTGACAATTCTCGTTACAGGAATAGACAAACATGCTGTGGGGCAATTTGCTGCAGCTGTGAGAGCCAAGAAACCGCCCGAACCTTATAAAGGTAAAGGCATTCGATATGAAAATGAATATGTACGGAAAAAAGCCGGCAAAGCAGCAAAAGGCAAAGGCGCTGCAGCAGCAGGATAAGAGGCGATAAGATGGATCAGTATTTAAATAAACGTCAGACGAAACGCCAAAATCGAGTTTGGCGTGTGAGAAAACAGGTGAAGAGAAATTCTTCTGTTCCTCGCCTATCTGTGCATAGAAGCAATCAGCATCTTTTTGCACAAATTATCGATGATGACAAGGGGATAACTTTAGCCGGCGTAGGAACGATGAGCAAAGATCTACGTCAGAAGGGTAAAGCATTGAAAAAATCTAAGGGTGCAGCCAAAGAGATCGGCGCAAAAATTGCCGAACTTGCAAAGAAACAAAACATTGAAAAAGTGGTCTTCGATCGCGGCAGATACAAGTTTCACGGCCTCATCGCCGAACTTGCTGGTGCTGCACGCGAAGGCGGACTAAAGTTTTAAGGACATCAGAATGACGCGCGAGAGACATCGATTTCAACATGCAGAAGATTTTGGGACCGAATTTGAAGAGAAGGTCCTATATATCAACCGTTCTTCCAAAGTCGTGAAGGGGGGTAGAAAATTTAGTTTTTCTGCTCTGATTATCATTGGCGATGGACAGGGTCATATAGGCTTCGGATTTGCAAAGGCCAATGAAGTTTCCGATGCGATTCGCAAGGGAACGGAAGCCGCACGAAAAAATGTGATGACCTTTGAAATGGAAGGAAGAACAATACCCCATGAGATCACAGTGCAGTGGGACGGCTCGAAAGTGCTACTCAAACCTGCACGCGAAGGCACGGGTGTCATTGCTGGTTCTAAAGTCCGCTCTGTTTTGGAACTGGGAGGAGTGAAAGATGTCGTAGCTAAGATCTACGGATCAAGCAACCCTCTCAATCAAGTGAAAGCAATTCTTAAAGCCCTGCTTAGCTTAAAAAATCGTAAGGAGTCTTTAGCACTCCGCGGATTCGGAGAAACAGTATGATTACACTTTCCAATTTAAGTGATACCCATCGCCCCAGAAAAAAAAGTAGACGCGTGGGTCGTGGCATGGGATCTAAACGAGGCAAGACGTGTGGTCGCGGCTCGAAGGGTGACAAAGCGCGATGTGGATACCGTCAAAATTATGGACGAGAAGGGGGACGCACACCGCTTTATCGCAAGCTTCCAGCGCGAGGGTTTCCAAATGCCCGCTTCCAGCCTGAAACTGCTATCATCGACTTTGATCTCATCAACGCTTACTACAAAGATGGCGAGGTTGTAAATGCTGCTTCGCTTCACGAGAAGGGTCTCGTGTCCAGACGCGCGCTTAAACAAATCAAAATGCTTTCAAATGGCGAACTATCCAAAAAGAAAGTTTCGATTGAAGCGCACCACTTTTCTAAAGCAGCAGTAGAAAAACTGGAGAAGCTCTCCATTTCTTATAAAAAGCTCACTGCGCAAGCTGAATAAGCGAAACCGCTAGAAGGAAATTGTCATCTCATGATTGAAGGGATTAAGCGGATATTCTCTATTCCTGAACTGCGGGCTAAAATCTATTTTACCCTTCTTATGCTTGTCGTCTGCCGTATCGGAGCACACATCCCTGTGCCAGGTATTAATGGAGACGCGGCTGTTGAGCTCTTTCGAAATGCGACAGGCGGCGGCCAGAATCTATTTCAGCTGATGGACGTTTTCTCAGGCGGCGCTTTTGCCCAGATGACCATTATCGCGCTTGGCGTCATGCCTTACATTTCTGCGTCGATCATCATGCAACTTCTTGTAGCTCTACTTCCCGGCCTTCAGCGCGAAATGAAAGAAAATCCTGATGTAGGAAGAAGAAAACTGGGCAAGTGGATACGCATTTTCACCGTGGTCCTTGCCTTCTTTCAAGCAGGGCTGTTTGCAAAATATGCGATTCAGCTCAATGCACAAAGTCCAGGTGTCATTGTTCCTGAACTTATTGATGTTCAAGCCTTCGGGATCCCTTGGCTTTTCTATCTTCTCGTCATGTTGACAATGACGGCTGGCACAATGTTGCTCATGTGGGTAGGAGAACAGATCACGGAAAAAGGCATAGGCAATGGAATCAGCCTGATCATCACCATCGGGATCCTTTCTTCTCTCCCTACGACACTCGGCTCAATTATCAAGCAGCTCAATTTAGACTCGCAAGAACCCGGACAGATGACCTTTTCTTCCCTCGTTGTCTTAAGTTCTCTCTTTGTTCTCATCACGATAGGCACGATTTTAATTATTCAAGGTCAGCGCAAAATTCCCTTGCAGTATGCTCGTCGAGTCGTTGGTAAACACGAGGCTGAGGGGGGCGCTGCATTTATCCCGCTGAAAATCAATTATGCCGGGGTCATCCCTGTGATTTTTGCTTCTTCTCTGCTCATGTTTCCCGCAACACTTGGACAGTTTGTCGGGAGAGGCTCCTGGTTTGGGGAGTTCGCAAGCAGGCTCTCTCCGGGAAACAGCGTCCATACAGTTCTTTATGTGTTGCTCATCTTATTTTTTACCTATTTCTGGACCGCAACGCAGTTTCATCCAGAACAGATTGCATCGGATATGAAAAAAAATGGCGCCTTCATTCCCGGGATAAGACAGGGCAAGCCAACACAAGATTTTCTCGAAGAGACGATGAACCGTATCACGCTAGCAGGCGCAATCTTTTTGGCCGCTATTGCTATTCTCCCTACAATCATCGGAAAATTAATTGGTGTAGACGCGAATATAGCCTATTTTTTTGGGGGCACTTCTCTCTTAATTTTAGTAGGGGTAGTGCTCGACACCTCCAAGCAAATTGAATCCCATTTGCTGATGAAAAGGTATGAGGGATTTATGAAAAGAGGAAGAAAAAACTTTATTTGAGGTTGTGCCATTTTTACCGTTGTGTTAAATTTGCCTAATTTCGCTTCAAGATCAACTATTTAGACAAGGAATATCTGCATGCCGCGAGTGATTGGGATTGACATCCCCGACAATAAACGTCTTGAAATTAGCCTCACCTATATCTATGGGATTGGGCGCCGTTTGTCCACTGAAGTAATCGCCAAACTCGGTTTAAATCCCGATATGAAGGCGAATAAACTGACCGAAGAAGAGATTGCGCGTTTGAATGCGACCCTTCAGTCAGAGTATGCTGTCGAAGGAGATTTACGACGGCAAGTTCAAAACAACATTAAGCGATTGATTTCGATCCATGCGCATCGTGGAACAAGACATCGTTTAGGATTACCTGTACGAGGGCAGAGAACACGCTCTAATTCGCGTACACGCAAAGGAAAGAGAAAGACCGTAGCAGGCAAGAAAAAATAGGAGCATCCCTTGGCTAAGCAAGAAGTCGAAAAGGCAGTCGTTAAGAAACCCACTGCAAAACCTAAGAAGAAGATGGCAAGAGCGGTTCCAAGCGGTATCGCACATGTAAAATCTACTTTTAATAACACCACTGTCGCAATTACCGACCTCGCGGGAAATGTCATTTCATGGGCATCAGCGGGTAAGGTCAATTTTTCCGGCTCACGCAAATCTTCCGCCTATGCTGCAACTGTAGCTGCGCAAGATGCCGCGAAGGTGGCAATGAATGCTGGAATGAAAGAGGTAGAGGTAAATTTAAAAGGCCCCGGAGCAGGAAGAGAATCTGCGGTACGAGGTTTACAGAGTTCTGGACTTATGATCACGATCATTCGCGATGTGACACCTGTGCCGCATAATGGTTGCCGCGCTCGAAAAAGACGTCGCGTATAATTTAAACGGAGAGACATCATGTCAGTCAAGTATGGCAAGTTTGAACTGCCAGCAAAGATCAAAATTGAAGATGATAAGGCAAATTTTGCGCGTTTCGTCGCAGAGCCTTTTGAGCGAGGATATGGACACACGGTAGGAAATGCCTTAAGACGCATTCTCCTTACCTCTATGGAGGCACCGGCTATCGTGTCCGTGCGCATTGAGGGAGTGCCTCATGAGTACATGGCGATCGAGGGGATCATTGAGGATATGACCCACATCGTTTTAAATTTGAAGAATGCACTTCTACGCAAATTACCCACAGACGAAGAGCATCGTGCAAGAGATATCAAAGTGATATCGAAAACGATCGATATCGGAGCAGATCTTCTCGACAAGAAGGGCGGACAATATGCTGTCACTTTGAAAGATCTGATTGGCGGAAGTGATTTTGACCTCGTTAATCCCGAACTTGTGATTTTCAATGTCACAAAACCCATGATCCGAAAAGTGGATATCAAAATTGGAATCGGCCGGGGGTATGTTCCTTCCGAGCGACACGGGCTCGCAGACAAATGGGCGGATGAGATCATCATCGACTCAGCATTTTCTCCAGTAAGGCTCGTGAACTACTTTGTAGAGAACACACGCGTAGGACAGCATACCGATTTCGACAGACTGATACTTGAAGTGAAGACCGATGGAAGAATTTCTCCTCTTGAGGCGCTCTCTTTTGCAACGCAGATCGGAACGATGCACCTTCAGGTGTTTGACCAGCTGCAAAAACTGCCTATTTCATTCGAACAGACACAAGAAGAGTTGGATTCTGATCGCGATGCACTTCTTGCAAAACTTGTCCTCAGGATCAATGAGATCGAACTTTCTGTGCGTTCGACAAATTGTCTTGCTGGCGCAAACATCGACACGATTGCAGAGCTCGTGGTGATGCCAGAGTCTGAGATGCTCAAATTTAGAAATTTTGGCAAAAAGTCGCTCAACGAGATCAAGAGCAAACTCGAGCAGATGGGTCTTTCTCTTGGTATGGACCTCACGCGTTTTGGAATCACACGCGACAATGCGAAAGATTTTATTGCTGAATACCTCAACAAACGTGCGGAGGCAGAAACCACATGAGACACGGAAAGCACACCTTTAAAATTGGAAAGACCTCTGCGCATCGTCGCTCTATGCTTGCCAACATGTTGAAAGCTCTGGTCGAGCATGAGCGTATCGAAACAACAGTGACAAAAGCTAAAGAGCTGCGTCGCCATGCAGATCGTCTTGTGACACTCGCGAAAAAAAATACGCTTGCAAGCAAGCGTCTTGCGATTTCCAACCTGATGATCTCTTTTAACGCCCTCACATCGAAAGAAGCGAGAGCCATTAAAAAAGACAGCAAAGCAGCCGGCGAAATCTACAATAACGATCGCCAAGTGGTAAACAAGCTGTTTGGAGACCTTTCGGCGCGATTTGCTACCCGTAATGGCGGCTTCACGCGCATCATCAAAAAGGGCCATCGCGTAGGCGATAGCGCACCCACCTGTTTCATTGAGTACTTGCCGCAGTAGGGCAAGTGATGAACGATGAGTGATGAGTCGTGAACTGAAGAAAGAAGCAGAGTGTAACCACCGAGCACACCGAGAACACCGAAACGGAAAAGGGATTTTTTGCACAGAGACAAGAGAGATACTTGTCTTTCTTCCTCTGGCTTCTTGTCTCTCTGATTAAATTCTTTTCTTTCTTCATCTCGGTGCTCTCGGCGTGCTCGGTGGTAAAATTTTCCTCTTCCTCTTCATTCATCGTTAATCTTTACTTTCTCTGCTTCGTCCGTTATGCTTGAGAGATCATTTGAGGGGGATTGATGC
>JBIOJU010000041.1:0-8631 GCA_044451165.1 Chlamydiales bacterium
ACAACATCCGTTAACGTGCTAGCGCTAGCAATTGGACGGACAGTACCATTTGAGTCGTTACATCGAACTACTTTGTTTCCTACGGGGGATGCCATATTTCTTTCTCCTCATCTGTTTTGCGAAATAGGCAGAATTATGGATGAGAATTTGTTTTTAAAAAATAAATTAAATTTACTGAATAATAACAATAAATGATTGTTTTTCGATAATTTGTTTAAAAAAACAGCTCTGGCTTGCTTGAAAAAAAGATTGTGTTATTAAATAAGACGGACGTTAACTTATTGTTGTTCAACCGTTTTCAACGGTTATGGAGTAAAGCAAAATGGCTATTCTTTTAGAAAAAAAAATCGCCCGACTCAGCAAAGGATTAAAATATCTTAGCCTCCTTGGTGTTCTGCTATTTCCTCTTCTTACTTTCATTTATTGGATGTTAGACCTTCCAGAAGCGGGATTTTTAGCGAGGCAGAACTGGTATGTTAAATTCTCTGATATGCCCGCAATCTCACATGTAGCTCTATCCTTCAAGATGCGTCTATTGGGATTTTCAATAGATCTCATCCCTTGTGTATTTTTTATCTCTATCCTCATCTTGCTAGCAAAGCTGTTCAATCAGTATGAACGCTTGCAATTTTTCTCTAAAAAAAATACCCAGCACATTCGCGCAATCGCATATACGTTGTTTGGCTATCTCCTCGTTTTCCCCATTTATGCAGCGTTAAGAAGCTATGTTTTCACCTCGCCCGGAGAAAAGCGCATTGTTGTTTTATTTGGCCGGAATGATTTCAAGCTCATCATGATCAGCTTTGCCATTCTCTTATTGGCATATATTTCAGAGGCGGCCCATCGACTTGAGGAGGAGATCACAGGACTTGTTTAATCCGTAGGAAAACAGGGTCGGTAAAAAACTTTTTGTCAAAAAAGGGGGCATGTCGATAATATCGGCAGAAAAATTCAGAAAGTTGTCTCTCCAAATTACCAACGGATGATGAGAGTTCTTTCACAGAGAGATGTACTGTATTTTATGCCGATCATTGTTAAATTGGATCTTCTTTTACTCAAAAAAAAGATGCGCTCAAAAGAACTTGCTCTCAATATGGGGATTACAGAGCAAAATCTTTCTATTTTAAAGACAGGTAAAGCAAGAGCGCTTCGCTTCTCTACCTTGGAAAACATTTGCAAATTTTTGGATTGCCAGCCTGGAGATCTATTAGAATATCAGCCTTCCGCAGAAGAGCATCCCAAAGAAAGTAGAACGATGTGAACCACTCCTCACCGCCGATGAACCTATCCTAATAAATTCTCAGGCGAGTTTTGGATGGATTTAAGATGGAAAACTACCTTTAGACGCCTGCTCCTCTCAAACTATCATCGTTCATCCCGCAGAAGGAAATGCTGCGTTTTCACCCAATAATGCTCGCTTCAATATCAACGAAACAGGAGCCCTCTCTTCTTTTTATACAACTGCCCACCTACCAGGTCATAGAGCGACGGTCGCATTTATCATCATCCTCCATAATCCAAATACACGTGCAGCACGCATCTTCAGTGAAGCTCAAAAAAGCAGCTCCAACAAAAAAAAGGCCGGGGGAAATCTCGGTCTTTTTTTATACGATGAATGTGTGCACTCTCTCACCTTTAGACGATAGAGTTTGAAGAACTCCTTCCTAAAGGAAGGAGATTCTCCGACGGCAAGGATTTTGACCTGAAAGATAGCTTGTCTAACCCGGCCCTAAAGGACCGGGATTGCGACAAGCGCTCCGTTCAACATTGTAAGAATTGGTGATGACGAGTAAGTTGTTTTTATATACAAGCTGCTTTAAAAGTCGGCAAACCGCTATTTCTTATGGAAGAGCACGAATGATAAAAGATGTAAGAACCTATACGGTAGTTTTTTTGTTTTTATGGTCCGCATTTGCACATGCAGATCAGCCCAATAAGGTCGTTGCAACAATTGGCGTTGGTCAGAATCCAGCGGGGATCGCGATCACTCCAGACAATGCTTTTGCCTACGTTGCGAATAACAACAACAATTCAATCCCTGATCAAGACACTGTCAGTGTATTAAATTTGGCTGATAACACCCTTGAACAAACGATTAGCGACAGCAGTTTTAACGCTCCCTATACGGTGACCATTAATCCAGCTGGAACAAAAGCTTATGTGACCAATAGCAATAGCACAACGGTGACCATCATAGACATAGCCACCAATACAGTTGCAGGCACGATTGGGGGGTTTAACGGCCCTTCAGGTTTTGTCATCACACCTGATGGAAATTTTGCGTATGTCAATAATTATGGCGCGGGTGTTGATAGTGGCAACGGGACAACCGTGAACGTTGTTAACCTAAACACTAATGCTATTGTTGGATCACCAATTACAGTAGGGCAAGCTCCTGCAGCAATGGCTATCACCCCAGACGGGGCGTACGTCTATGTTGTGAGTTATGTCGATGGCAATCCGGGCACGGGCACAATAAGCATCATAAGGACGAGCAACAACTCTGTACAACCCAACGCCATTTCGGGTTTTTCTGGACCGTTTGCAATTGCCATTACTCCCGATAGCAAATATGCTTATGTCACTAATTTTGGGAGCAATAATTTTTCACCTGTAGGCACCACTGTCAGTGTTGTTGACATCCGAAGCAATACCCTCGTTGGCGCGATCACTGTTGGAATACAACCATCTGGTATTGCCATTACTCCTGCTGGCTCCTATGCGTATGTCTCTAACTATAGCACTGTTTATGATGGCCCTAATTTTACTGATTTAACAGCCAGCGAAGGCACTGTTAACATCATCGACATTCAAAATAACAAGGTCATCTCCCCAGTAATCAAAGTTGGGTTTTCCCCTGATGCAATTGCTATCTCATCGGATGGCCAATTTGCTTACGTCACAAATTACACTTCTAACACGGTAAGCGTCATAGCGTTATTGGGGCTCTATGATATCAATCGACTGAGACCGCTCTACAATCAACAACTTGACGAAACAACAACAAAATTAAAGCAAGCAGGACTCTTATGAACAGCCGTCACTGGTTTTTATCGGTTTTCCTATCATCAGCAGGCGCTGTCTTTGCGTCTGAACCTAGTGAAACGCCTCAGCATAAGACCGAAATGCCACAGGGATGGTCTTTGAATATAGGAGGTTCCTACACCTGGATGTCATTTTCAACACCACCTACCTATTCAGGCAGTACCGGGGGTGTTTTGGGCAAACTTTCCTATCAGCTACCCAACGCCTTCTTTGGTCAAGCACGCTCTTATTACAATCTCGGGCGCTTATCAAGTTCGGTCAATAAAACGAGACTTCATGAATGGTACACGGAATTTGTGGGAGGATATTGTTTTTCTGCTCTTAAGAATTGGACAATCACCCCCTATGCGGGCATTGGATTTGATTTTCTCTCTGATCACCATACAGGCTATTCTACCATCTCTCCCATCAAGCTCAACTATGCTATTTACTATGCCCTTGCTGGGGTAGAAACTCACTATACCTGGCAAAATTGGATGCTAGGGCTACAAGTGGATTGCCTCCCTACGTTCAATCAATATCTTAAAATCAAAAGCTTATCTGAAGCTGCCTGGGTGCTTAAAAACAGAACGGGCGCAGAAGTACAACTGCCCATTACCTACCGTTATGCAAGGAATTACTGGCTAGAATTTACCCCCTACTACCGATTTTTACCTATCGGGGTGTCAGATGTTCTGAATCTGCCTAAACGGAATCTCAATCAATGGGGAGCTTTTGTAACCTTTCGCTTTTTTAATCGCTAATCCATTTTCCCAGCCAGAAAGGTTTGAATGCGTCTCGCGACCTTCAAATTTTAATGCAGAACTGAAAAAGAGGATCGGAGAAATTTAGATTTTTTTGCTGAGCTTGAAAAAGAGGCCGGCATGACCCGTGGACATCAACTGCCTCAATAAGACTTTCCGAGTTTCTTCTGTTGAAGAAAGAGAGAAGAAGAAGCTCGATCGGCTTCGCCGGCACGATCGCCGCTCACCCGTGGCGGCACGATTGAAGAAAGAAGAAAAATAACAGGGTGATAGATGGACAGTATAACAAAGAATTTCACCACAGAGACAGGAAACCACAGAGGTAAGAAAGAGTATTTGTTCTTCTCAGTCGTGTCCTGTCTCTGTGGTAAAAAATCCCTCTTTTTTCATCGTGCCGCGGCGGGCAGCCGCGACCTAAGCCCGCGCGAGCGGATCGTGTTTTCCTTCTTTCTTTCGGCCTCTTTCAAGTTGGGCAAGTTCTTTGTCGGTGAGTTTGGTTTCAACGAGTTCGATGGGGACGCCTTGTTCTTCAATCATCGCTACGCGATAGCCTTCTAGGGGGCTGTAGGGACCAAACAACACTTTAGCACCCTTAATCTCTGCATCAAGATCATCCACTTGAAAAGCGATATGCGGAACCTGTGTGATTAATTCCGGAAGTCCATGGCCCTCGGGAAACCGATGCCATTGAATGTGCCATTTGTTCGCTTCAAAAGGCGTGGAATAGAACTTGAATCCTCCTACTTCTACAAGAGTTTCGTCTGGGCGTTTTTCTAAAGTGGGAATTCCGTAGTGGTGGTATTTACGCATAGTCAGCCTCATCGTGCAAGCAGCATAATCGACTATGAAAAAAGAATGGAGGAAAAGTTTTTCCTGCATTTCTTGAAAGGGTAGATTTGAGATGTATTTATAGCTCTAACTAATCTGAGAGCAGATCGTTTGCTACATCTTTTGCCAGCCGTCCATCAATTGCATTGTTGAGTTTCATGACGGCCTTCATGACTAATCCGAGATCTTTCTTTGTTTTTGCTCCAGAATCTGCGATCGCCTGGATGACAATTTTCTTGGTCTCTTCTGCGGAAGGAGCCTTTGGCAGAAACTCTTGAATGATCACGAGCTCGCTTTTTAACTTGTCAGCAATATCGGGACGATTAGCTTGCTGAGCCTGTTCTAACGCTTCTTGTAGACTTCCAAAATAAGTTTTGAACAATTTGATGACCTCCGCGTCAGGAAGACCTGCCCGCGCATCCACAGCCAATATTTTTGATTTCAGCATGCGCAATGTATCCAGTCTAATCTGATTGCGACTGCGCATTGCTTCTTTGATGCCCTCATTAATTTGATCGATGAGCGCCATAAATCTCCTTTTTTTCCCAAAGCGGTATTATGCTGAATCTCTCTTTTTAAAGGCGAGAGACATGAGCTTTAAATTTTTCATGGAAAACCAAGGAGCAGTATATGGATAGATTTATACTTTATGTGATTTTCGGTCTTCTTTTAGCTCGTTCTGGATACGCGGAAGTTCCACCACCCTGTTGTAATAACATTGTTGTTACACCAAATACTACAGGACACGCGTGGGAAGAAGAGCCTCTCTTGGAAGAAGAGAAATTTGAGAAGCTGCGTCCTGAACTTTTTTACACGCTCGATCATGAGCAGCACAATTTTTTAATTCGCGGAAACAATCCTATAGATAACGATCAGTTTTGCCGTGATGAGCTGGTCAGCGCGATTAAAAACTATCTTGCCCGGAAAGGGGTTACGATTAGCGACAACTTTAAAATCATGGACCTCTCGTTATTAAACAGCTTTTTCGACAGCAGCCTCATTGAAATAGAAAAAGCGTGGGCTACAGAACATCCGGAGCAGGGATGTTTGTGGCTAAACGCCGTCTACGGGGTAATGATTAATCCAACCTATCTCCCTCAATCAGCTCGCAATTTTATTCTGAACCATCACGACATGGATGGCTTAAAAACATTCATGACAACTTTGAAAAAAATTGTAGATGCGCCTTGTCCTGCAGATTTTGTCATCTATCTCCATTGTCGTGCTGGAAAAGATAGAACTGGTGAAGCCGCCGCTTGCTATCTTATGCAGTACAAAAACTATTCTTATAAAGATGCTGTTGCATTGAATAAGCAGATCGCCAAAAGAGACCTTCGTTGTTTATCGATGAATGCCATTCGATGGTATGCTTTCTATCTGCGTGATATCGAAAAAATGTCATGGATAGGCGAGATCGATTGACATAGCAGCGTCATCTTTTAGGTAAGTTAGCTTTTGTTCGCTGGTTGATCCTGCAGGATGGAAAGAAGCCCCTTTACGAGCTCTCCTTTTAAATGAAGCGTTTGAGGTTGAAGCCGATTGACCCCCTCTAGAAAGCATTTACCAGCACGCACACGATCTTGAGGCGTATTGCACTTGAGATAAGCTTGACCCAGAAGACAAAAACTAAAAACGGCAAGCGGATTTTGCCCGAATAAGTTAATAGCTTGTGTGAGCATCTCAATTGAACGTTTAAGATCTCCCCCTTGGCTGCGCTCGATGAGTAGCTTCGCGAGCTTATTCATAAAGTCAGCTTTCATGATTGGAAGATCTTCGGCGTGGACCAGAGCCATTTCACAATATCCTAAGGCGGTTTGCCTATCATCGTTTTGATTGCGCATGAGCAGAAGCTCGTGAATAGTATTACACCAGATAAGCGCCTCCTCTTTTTGTGCATTCTTCGATTCGTAGTGAATAAGATCCGCAAGCACCTTGATTGCAGCAGTGAGGTCACCTTCTTGATTACGCTCGCGATAGATTTGCACAAGGAGCTCGACGAGTTTGACTCTCAAAGCAAAATTGTTGGGTTTACAAGCCACTCCAGCGCGGTATCTCTCGATCGCGACTGCAAGCTGCGAAAGATCTTTTTTTTCTTGGTAAAAATTTACATATATTTTCCCGGCAGCTAAAAAAAGTTCGGCTCTTAACACAGCGTCTTCATGCTCCAAGTTTGCGCCTAATTCATATTGCAGGAGCGCCTTTGCGGGATCGCTTTTGAAATTGCGCCTCAGCTGAATATCGCCGCTCAATTTAGCAATGAGCGCTCTTCTATGATTAGAGACGAAAGGAAGAGTGAGCGCCTGCGTACAACTTTTGAGGGCTTCAGCAAGATTTTCTCTGCTCATCTTCTCTGTAAGAAGAAAAGCAAGATTATAGAGTGCTTGAGCTTTCAACTCGGTGTTATCATGCTCAATTTCTAGCGCGCTGCGCAGTTGAGTGATAGCGGTTGATACATCTCGACTCGCACCTCTTTGCATTAAAACCGTTGCATAATGAACATGAGCTGCTGCTTTAACGGCCGGATTGTTGTGCTTAGTTTCCACAGCTCGCTTTACGGCGCGGATCGCACCCATTAAGTCTCCTTCTGCGTTTCGACTTAACAGAAGCTTGGACAAGGTAATATGCAACAAGGCTTGGTAATCAGGCTCTATCTCCTGACCTCCTAGCTCAACTCCTTCCGAGATACAATCAATTGCACGAGAGAGATCAACAGGACTACGCAGAAAAATGCTGCTCAACCGCTCGCAGCATTTCGCTTTCATAAAAGGCTCGGCATTTTCACATGCCATCGCTTCTTTATAATTTTTAATAGCAGCTTCTCTACCCTCCATTCCCTTGAATGCAGAGTATGCGTCACCTAAATGGAAAAACAATAACGGACGCGTTTCTCGAGCGTTAAGAGCAAGACCCGCAGAGAGTGCCTCGACTGCTTTTTTTAGATCTCCATCCTTTTGCCGTAACGTATAAGCGACTCCGAGATTGCTATAAAATTTCGCCCTCACTTCATCAGAAATATCTAACAGTTTCAAACCCGTTTCAGTACATGCTATCATCTCATCAGCGTCTTTCGGATCCCCTCGTTGACCTAGGGCTGCGCTCAGAAATAAAAGTAGTTGTGCATGCGTGGCGGGCTCCAGCGGTTGCATCGAAAGAGCCGCGCGAAGATGCCCGATGGCTTTTAAAACATCATCGCGTCTATTATTTTTAGTGAGAGCTTTTCCCAGCATACCGAGAAGACCCGGCATCATGCGCGCAGGAACTCCTTTCATCCCGATCGCTGATTGCATCACCTCAACCGCTTCAGAGTTTTTTTTCTGAGCGAGAAAATTTCCACATTGTGCCATACACTTCAAGACAGTTTCTTCGGCTTGATTCTCAGAAGATGAAGAGGAGTTGGAATTGTGTCTCGTTAGAGACAAACTCTTGGCTGGAAGAGATCGTGAACTTCCATTCTGTTGTGAAGATGAAGAGCTTGCCCCATTCTGATGAATGGTTAAAAGCAGCTTTGCCGCGACATCGTCGTTCAATTCATGAGAAAAGTTTTCCCCAGTTTTCTGCCTCTTTGCGGGGGGCCTCTCAACATCATTTTGTCCATTAAGTGCGTGTTGAGATCTTTTATGAGAGACAGGCTGGCTGGACACCGTATGCTCCGGAAGCAGTTGAGGATTTAAATCGCTTTTCTGAAGTCCGCGCTACTATATAAAAAGATCCGACTTTTTTTCAATAATTGTAAAGATTAGAGCACAGATCTTCTGAACTGATATTTTTTTGCACATTGAAAGTGCAAACGAAGTCAATATATCGCCGCTAATCCAAAAAATAAAGAAATGAGAAAAAGCACAACAAAAATAAAAAACAGAACTTTAGCAATTTGAATTGCTACACCCTCTACTCCCCTAAGAGTCTGTCCACAAACCTAAAAATTTAGTAGACTGTTCATCTGACATTTTGGATGGAGGTTTACATGAACATGGACAAGAGATATCCGTCGGATCTCTCTGATAAAGAATGGGGA
>JBIOJU010000042.1:0-8606 GCA_044451165.1 Chlamydiales bacterium
CATATGACGATATGACTCCTTTGGAAAAAGTCGCCTTTCCAGCTAAAGATAAAGCGCCCCCTTTTGTCTATTATTATCTCCGTGTGATACAAGCTGACAGCCATATGGCTTGGAGCTCTCCCATCTGGATCGACTACCCAGACGTGGGCGCCATGACCCTCTCAAAAAAGAAGCCAAAAAAATAGCAGTTTTGGAGTGCGGCGACCCGGCGCCGCTTTTCTTCGACGCGACCCGTCGCGACGTCCCTCGAGGATGAAAGTATCAGTAATTTGAAAGTTGGTAGAAGGTCGGTTCCCGGAAAGAGGCAGCGTCAAGCCGCTGTCCTAGAAAGCTTTCGCCAGGCCGCAGCACTCCAAAAAAACTTCTTTCTTGCGTGGCCGTAAACGCGCCGTGCCCCTGCCCAGTTCAGCCCACGAGGTGGTCTGCACTTTACTATCTCCAGCCTCTTGGGAGTATGCGTTCCAAAATTTCGATGATTACTGGGTGAGTTAGATTATTTACAATAAACTCTGAAACTGGATGATTTGCAACAAAGCCTTCGATTACGCGCTCCTGTAAGATTGCATCCGAAGGCGGCTCTCCTTTTCTTTCTTCGTGGCGATACTTTTCAATAGCACGATCAATTTCTTTTCGATAGATTTTTTCATAATACGAAAATCGAAATTCTCTTAAAACATGGTCGCGTATTGCTTGTGAAAATCTTCCGTATTCTTCAACAAAATTAAAAGATGAGTCCCCGGCTTCTGCAGCCAGAACGAAATCAGCAACAGCCTGTGCTTCTGGATTGAGACGGACGCGCGGTCGAAATTGCGGCACATCTTGAGAGTTGATCTCTTCTTGTGTTTGCGGAGGGATACAATATCGGATACATCTCACAATACACACGACCAAACAATGCACACACATCCGAAACAGCCCCGCGATAAGCCTGCAAAAGGTGTGGGCAATACGGGAGCAGCAGCCTGGAGGAGGACGAGGCCCCCTTCCTGGAAGACCATACGCCACACCCTCTTCAAGAGGTGGTGCCATAGGAGTTTTAGCGGGTGCGATAGGAATTTGCAAAAAGGAATCTCTGTGTGACAAAGGAATAATAGGCCTACTGCCATCAACGAAAGGAGAGAGCCGCGTTTCTCTTATAGGTAAGGCTGGCGCGCCTGTGCCTTGCGAAACAGATGGTGTAATAGCGCTAGTCATTCGTCACTCCTCTCCTTCTGCTGAAGGAGGAGTAATTTTTCCCTCCAAATAGGTCCTTGCGTGTTGCGCAAAGTTGTTGTATCTCGCTATGAGTTGCAGTGCTGCTGCCTCTTCCGATATGGGCAATACTGTTCCCTTTTGCTCCCCATGTTGCCTTCTCTCATTGCTAACCACGTCTGGAAACATGCGCACAAGATATCGCGTTACGTCCTCTTTTACACTGAGGGGCAGCTCTCGTTGAAACGCTTCATAAAATTCTGCGGAATCACAGTTCTCATTCGGAGCAAAAACTTCCAGAAATTGTTGGATCTCCAGCTGTTCAGCATTTAATGCGGACGGCTGTTCTGTTGGTTGAGCCCTTGGAGAGATGATAATCGGAGCTCCTCTTGGAGGAGCATCGCTTACTGGCAAACGCACACCTGCTGATTCCTGTTCTGCGGGTGAAACACGAGGAGGAGCCGCTTGTCTTGGTGCATTGGATTGGTTCCGCCCCGTACTACGTGGCCGCAACCATTCTAATGGCAAACAGCAGCAGAAACATCTTAAGAACCCCCGAACAACCGCAATGAAGATCTGGAGGGGGGTTAGACTTTGTCGCTGCGCGGGTGCTCGCGCGGGAGCAACAGATGATATGCCTGCATTATTGATATCCGCATTGGAAGGCGGACTGACGGGCCCTTGGGGGGAACCTATAGCCTGGCCTCCGATGATGATCGAACTTCTATCGACTGGTGTGGTCATGCTCTTCTCCTGCAAAAATTACCGAGGGCTTCTCTAACGACTCGGTTAAATACATTCTTTCGGATGAAATCCTCTATGGCCTGATCTCGTGAGTCAAAGCGTGGCATGCTTCGTGTTTCCAGGCCTTTTCGATCATCTATTTCACCACACATAAGTTGATCGATCTCCTTTTCATGTTCTTTATCGACAGCCTGTTTTGCAAGGAGTTTAACCGCAGCAGGCAGCACCCTAAACTGGCGATAAAATTCTTCGCAGCGAGGCCGACCCGACTCTGGAAATTCCGCTAAAAACCTCTGCACCTGAAATCGCGGATTGGAATTTTCCCGAGCTACTATATTTTGTGCCGGTTGTAATCTGAGCCTCACGCGTCCTACATCCTGTCCTTCGTGCGCCCGCCTATGCAACCGCTCCCCTCTGGAAAAAATGCAGCAGAAGACGCGCGAGATGAGCGCGATAAGACCGCTCCAAATCCAACAGATGCCGCTCGATTGATAAGATGAGGAAAAAAAATCTGGCTCATCTGGCACAAGCAACTGCTTCGAAGCACGAATATCGGCTACGCGGTTAGAGGTGCCAACTCCTTGCGGAAGAGAGGCAGCCTGCGAGGCGGGAGTATCTCTTCCTACAGCGTTAGTCATACAGGTCAATGGCCTCTGCAGTTTTTTTATCGTCTGCTTTTTTATCATCCTCTTTGCTCTCTACCGACGCAGGTTTTGCTTGGTAGTTTTGCACGATTTTTATAATGTCGGGACTTAAAAAACTGTCGCGATACATTTTTTCTCTGTTTGAAATATCAAATTCTACGGGCTCACCTTTCGCTTGGGCTTCAATACATCGCCCCACCAGAGGGGCAACATAAAACTGATGGATTTTATCACAGATTGGCTGTGGAAGGTTTTGAACATCTATAGCCCAATCTGTGCGTTCTTTTTCAGTTGGTTTTTTAGGCTTTTTTGATATTTTCCCCCACTTATTTAAAAAATCTTCACGGGTGATAGGGCGAGTGACTAGATCAGTTTGCGCAATATTTTGGATCGAAGGATTTTGCGCGCACCTCTCAATAATATTTAGCACACGACGATCACCTGTAAGCCACGTCATTGTGAAGAAAATCACCGTTTCCATTAACTCTGAGTCGTTCAACATCATCATGTTGATATCCGTCCAAATTTGAGCTTGAAAGTCCTCAGGCAGCGCCCGGAAGTCGCGCCACCATTGCATTTCAAACTCTTGTGTATTCCTATTCCGGGCATTCACCCATTTAGCGAGAAATTGTTTAGGCGTAAGTGATTCGCTAGGCTCGATCTCCTGGGCTAGTGCCCTTCCCCTGACCCGCACACCACTTTCTACCAGAGCCACGCCAGCTGGTTGCGGAGGGGATCCCATCTGTGCTGGCACTGCCTGCCGATTCAGAGAATTGTAAATATCTATCAGATAATTCACGAAGCGTGTCCATAACTCTACACTCCTTCTTTGCAGGGCAGAAAAGATGCCGCATGTGCAGCGATCAACCGCGGCACCGCAAGAAGAAAGAGTTGAATACCCCCACGAGCTGCTTTCAACACGCGCGCCCCGAGCAGGAGCGGTCACTGCCTGAGGCTGGGGACCTGGGATCACAATCTCGCTGCGAGGTGCGGGGGTTTGGGTAGATAGAAGTCTTACAGCTGGCGATGTCATAAAAATTCCGATTTAATTTCGTTTGTTTTTGAAAAATTGTACCATAATTAGGATGTTAATAACACTAAATTAATAAGTTAGTGTTATTAAATTTTTCAGTTACTTTCCCGCTCTTTAAGCCACTTTTTTAAAATCGCTCTCACTGAGTTGGGATGATTTGGCAAGATCGCATCAACTTTGTCCCATATCACTTGTGTTTGGCCAGCCGTGTGGTTGAATCGAGGATACTCTTTGTTCCACTCTTTTGGGTATTTCTCACCCACTGCTAGTCGCACTGTATTGAGTGGACCAAAAGGCAACTCAAACAACTGCGTTTTGTATCTTGCTTCATCGAATGCAGCTGTGTCGCCAGTTATTGCACTTGGCCACGCTTTAAGAAATAACCGCACAGCTCCAATATCGAAGGGAACTGCCGCAGCAACACGCTCTGCAGTCGGCGCATCGGTAATCGCAGGGAGCTCGACAGCCGCAGCCGGCTCATCGTGCCTAATCGGCGCAGGATTGGCGCTACCCCTTGTTGAAAAACAGCCTGTGACCCATCTGCAAAATCTCAAGAATGCCGTGCACGCAAGCCGTATCCAGCCCCCTAGACCACAACAGCTCCGATCGCTGAGCGAACAGAGAGAACTCTGCTCATGCGCGTCCGAAACATCCGCTCTATGCTGTGCCGGAGCAACTGCTGCTGGTGACTGTACACGTGCCGTTCTTGTTCCGACTCCTTGAACCGTGTTACCTGACATAGACCTGCCCCTCTTTGAAGACAAAAATAGTAACATAAGAGGCTACTTTTGAAGAATCGGGAAACAGGTTATGATCTGGTTAATGGCTCTAAAACAAAAAATTTGCTTAACATTTGTTCTGTTTTTTTTTCCTCTTCTTCCTCTTGTTGCAGCAGAAGAAGAGAGCGAAGGTTTTGATAAGAGACAGATCGCCTACCTTTTGCAGTCCAAGGAGTATCAGAAAAGCTTTGCTTTGTACGAACGATGGCACCAGCAGCTGGGTCGTCACGATTTTGAAATTTTGTATGAAATGGCAAACATCCTCCTTCAGGAAGGATCTAGAGAAGACGATCCGGAAAAACAGCTTGTGACGATCTATGGAGTGGGGATCTCTACCTCTTCACCCTCATGGGAAATTCTTGAGGCGGGAATTTCTAGCTCCAATCCTCAAACACAGGTTGCAACCATCCAACTACTTGGAAGATTGCAAGATGACCGTAGTGACGAGCTGCTGATTCGCGCGATGTCTTCTGAATTTTTCTTTTCTAGGCTTGAAGCGGCCTACTTTCTTGCCGTTCGAAAACACCGAGTGGTGACGGGACAACTCGAAGCTCTCATGTACCGGCTACCAGAGGAGATGCGCTTCTTTTTCCCGGAATTTTTTGCTCTTATCGGGACCTCCGATGCGATCTCGGTGTTACGCCACATGATGGACGAGAAGTCTGCGATGGTACGTATCGAAGCAATTTTAAATGCGGGTCGCTATGGACGAGATGACCTTCTCACACAGATCCGCACCCAGGCCACCCATCTCAACATGGCAGAACAAGAGGCGTGCGCCTATGCACTGGGAGAGCTCAAAGATTCTAAATCGCTTCCGCTGCTCACAACACTCTCCGCATCTCCCTCTTCCAACGTGCGCCTTGCAGCTTTACGCGCCCGCGACCAGCTAGGTGATCTCTCGGCAAAAGAAGAGATAACCGCAATTGCCAAAGCGAAAGACCTCTTTGCACTTTCTATCCTTGGCGATCTTCCGGAGACAGCAGAGGATCTTGCGCCCTACATTCGGAGTGAAGAGATCCAAGTCCGTTTCAATGCAACTCTCTCTCTTCTGAAACAGCGCGACAGACGCGCCGCGATCCCACTCCTTGAATTTCTGCTGCTCGATCGGCGTGACCTCGGTTTTCAGCCCTACTTTTCATTGGGGCGCGCGCTCATGGCATGGAAGGTGGTTCCTTCTGCGCAAGCGCACAGCAAACAGGAGGCGTTTGATCTGGTTGCGCTCTCTTTAGGTGTCCGCGAATATCTTTTGCGGCTTGCGCTCGAACTTCCTGAACAAGAGTTTCTCTTGATTGCAGAGCAGCTCTTCGATGCCAGGCAGAACGCGCTGATTCCACTGCTAGTGAACCTTCTCGAAAATTTGCACACGGATGGTGCAGCCAAGCTTCTGGAAAAAAAGAGTGAAACAGCCGGCGCCCCACTCATCCGCGCCTACTGTAACCTCGCTCTCTTCCGTTTAAGGCATGATGGAGAACACGAAAAGAAGCTCTTGAGCTGGTTACATCAAAAAAAAGAACTCGAAATGATCCGTTTTCGCCCTATGGCTGTGCGCAGCTCATTCCGTCTTCCAGAAGCTGCCTTTGAACTGACACCTGAAGAAAATTCGAGGCTTTTTGTCGACTCACTAGAAGCCATCGCAGAACGCCACGAAGAAAAAGGGATCGATCTACTTCTCACTCTCATTCTCGAAGGCAACCCAAAAAACAGGCCGCTCCTCGCGGGACTTCTCCTACAGATGATACAATGAGGAGCCAAGGCTAAAGGCTAAAACAAGAAGAGAAACTTCTTTCTTCATTCTTATTTCAGCCTTTAGACTTTATCCTTCAGCCTTTTTTGTGTATATTAGCGGTGACCATGAACAAGACTCTGCTCTGTGCTTCTCTCTTTTTTTTCGGCATGCTGCATGCGGAGGACGCTGCCCAAACGCAGCAGTTTGATGTCAATTTGCAAAACCCTGTCTTTACTCAGGGCGTCATTACAACTGACGAGGGGGGGATCATCACAGCTCCAGGCATTCGCATCCAAGCACAAAAAATTAGCTATACCAACCGCACAGAAAACGGCATCGCTGTCCAAAAAATCGAGGCGGAAGGCGATCTCATGATGGAGTATGGAGAGAGGGTTTTTGTCGGAAAAAAGTTGGAATATAATTTTCTCACCAAAACAGGAACGCTCTGGGATGGCAAGACCTTTGTCGACGCCTGGTTCTTGGGAGGAGAAAAATTTTATCTCTCAGAAGATGGGAGCTATACTATCTACAACGCCTACATCACAACCTGCGAAACTGAAGAAGGGAGCTGGGATCTACATGCGGGCGCTGTCAAAATCACTAAACAGCACCTCCTCTCCGCAAAAGGGATCCGTTTCCGCTTTGCAAAGATTCCTGTCTTCTGGCTTCCAAATTTTAAAGCCAATTTGACCATGTTCAAAGACCCTCCCATCCGTTACAAGATTAAATGGGACAAGGGGCTTGGACCACGCGTGACAATGCGCTACCGCATCTTCTCCTGGGAAAAATTTAACGCCTATTTTCGTCTTGATTACAGACTTAAACGAGGTCTTGGCGCAGCCATTGAAACCGATTACCATACACTGGATAAGCGGACGGTTTTTCGCACGCGAAGCTATGGCGCGCACGACAAGAGCTGGCCCGACGAAAAGACCAATAAACGTTACCGTTTTCAAGGACTTTACCAATCAAAAACGCACGACGGAAAAACATTTGTCCATGGCGTATACGACAAACTAAGCGATGAGAAGATGCCAGGTGATTTTCGAAGCGATGATTTTGAAGTCAACACGCAAAAGCGGACACGCCTTCTCATCAGCCACCATAGAGATCAGCTGCTCGCATCGTTAAGTTTACAACCGCGCATCAACAATTTTCAGAGCATCAACCAGGAGCTTCCCTACGTCACAGCCAATATCCGCTCCTTTCAGCTGGGCCGTACGGGAGTCATTGCCGAAAATTATTTCAATGGTGGCTATCTCAACTATATTTATGCACATGATCTTGCCCGCTTCCTCTCTTCGACGCGCGCAGGCAGGCTAGAAACAAAAAATCAGATCTATAGACCTTTCAATCTTGCCAATGTGACACTTACCCCCTCTCTCGGTTTTGTGGGGATCTTCTACACTAACAATCCACGCCACGATTCAATTGGTCAAACACTCCTCACTTACGGCGGCACCGCGTCCACCCACCTATCTCGCTCGTATGGACACTTTCAACACATGATCGAGCCCTATGCGGTCTACCAAGGGATCAGTAATCCGACGGCAAGACTCGACCGGCACTTCATCTTTAATATGGAAGACGGCTTTGCGCGCATGAACTCACTGCGCTTAGGCGTGAGAAACAATCTCTTTTCTACAAAGGCTTCCGCTTTTTTGCCGCCCATCACCTCTGATCTCTACACCTACGGCTTTTTTGCCAATAAAACCTACGCACGCCTCTTTCCAAAAGCCTACTTGGATATCGGATGGAACCGGCCCTCCTATGCCCTCTTTGGCGGGGTCGCATGGAACCAAGAAGAAAAAGTGTGGGACTACACCAACGTGCGTGGTGCCTACACGTATAATGAGAACCTAGCCTTTGCGCTAGAATTTCGCCACCGCAGCCGCTTTGACTGGCGAAAAGCCGACCATCAGAACTTTATCCTGGATGTCGCGCGCCCCATCGACGAACTTCTCCGCTCACCTCTATCCGATCAGAGAAACACACTCCTCTTTCGCCTCTATGGACGCCTGATGCCCGGACTCACCTGTCTCATTCAATCCAACCACGGCTGGGCACGCCGCAAAGATCCCCGTTACAGCGAATTCAAGGTCGAACTCTTCAAAATGGTCACCTGCAGCTGGCAGCTCAAAGTGGCCTACCAGTACACGATCAACGACCCCTTCCAAGTTACAGCCGCCCTCCAGCTCATCAAACCAAAGCCGTGAGCAGGGAAAGGATAAAGGATGAGGGGAGAACAAAAGGATTGAATCGTTCGTTGATATGGGGACCTTGCGCAAGCACTACTGCACTTGTCGCACCATTAACAAGCAGGAAATTTTCCTCTGTAGAAAACGCATGTGCGCATTGAAAAACAAAGATGCCGGACAAAAGCAGCATAGAAGATAGCAATCGATTCATGAATCTCTCCCCGTTTTGGAAAAGATCTTATGAAAGTAGCTGTTTTTTGAGCGAAAATGTTAGCGACATCTACTGCA
>JBIOJU010000043.1:0-8557 GCA_044451165.1 Chlamydiales bacterium
CCTACTTTCTGAGGAGGTGGGAGTAGCGCTTTGCGGCTCAGCTTGATCTGCCCTCGGTCGTTGACATCGAGGACTTTTACCTCGATCATGTCGCCTTCTTTTACAACGTCACGCACTTCTCGTACGCGAGTGTGGGCGAGTTCTGAGATGTGGCAGAGTCCCTCCTTGCCAGGGAAGAGTTCGACGAAACAGCCAAATTCTACTACAGAGACAACGCGTCCCATGTAGGTTTTGCCAATCTCTGCCTCTGCGGTGAGATCGTGGACGATTTTTTTTGCTTTTTCTAAAGACTCTTTCGATGTCGCTGAGATGCTGACAAGTCCATTGTCATCGATGTCGATTTGCGCACCTGTTTCTTCGACGATCGCGCGGATCTGTTTTCCTCCAGGACCAATGACCGTGCCGATTTTGCTAGGTTTGATCTGGATGGTTTCGATTTGAGGAGCATAGGTGGAGAGCTCTGCTTTAGGTTTAGGACACACTTCTAGCATCTTGTGCAGGATATGCAGTCTGCCCTGTTTGGCTTGCGCAAGGGCCACTTTCATGATCTTCGGGTTAATTCCCTCAACTTTGATGTCGAGCTGAAAAGCTGTAATCCCTGTCGCATCTCCTGCGAGCTTGAAGTCCATGTCGCCCAGGAAATCTTCTTCGCCGAGAATGTCCGAAAGAATGGCATAACGCTCTCCTTCGAGAATGAGTCCCATTGCGATTCCTGCTATGGGATGTCGGATAGGAACGCCTGCATCCATCAGCGCTAAACAGCCGCCGCACACAGAGGCCATTGAAGAGGAACCATTGGATTCTGTGATATTGGACTCGAGGCGGATCACATAGGGAAAGGCCTCTTGTTTGGGGACTGTCATGCTAAGTGCACGCTCTGCAAGTTTTCCATGACCGATTTCTCGTCTTCCTGGTGAACCGATACGTCCCACTTCGCCTACAGAAAATGGAGGGAAGGAGTATTGTAGATAAAATCTTCGGCTACTGTCGCCTTCGAGATCCTCATAGCGCTGGCCCATGCTTTCGCTGCCGAGTGTCGCCACTGCGAGAGCTTGCGTCTCGCCACGGGTGAAGAGGGCGCTTCCATGAGTGCGTGGTAGGAGTCCTGTTTCAATGTTGATAGGGCGAATCTCTTCGCAGGTTCTTCCATCGCTTCGACGATTTGTTTTCAAAATCATCTCGCGCAGGTGGCCCGCGTGTACTTTTTTAAAGGCGGCCATAAGACCGGCTTTACTGTGTTTGCTCTCTTCTCCTTCTGGGAGAAGGGCTTCTAGGAGCGACTCTTTCAGCTCGTTCACATGACTTTCACGCGCTTCTTTTTCTTTAATCGCAAAAGCCTCACGGAGTTTTTCGCCGATCATTTGATCGACTTGAGAGAGCAGTTCTTTAGAAGGAAGTTTGAGTTCAAACAGCGTCTTCTGTTTGCCAATCACTTTCTGCCAGTCGCTCAAGGCGATACAAATTTGACGGATCGCCTGATGACCCTCTTCGATGGCTGCTAGAATTTGTTCTTCAGTAAGAAAATCTGCATATCCTTCGATCATAAGGATCGCATCATCTGTTCCAGCTAAAATGAGATCTAGTCTGGAGGTTTTCTGTTCCTCAACCGAGGGGTTCACGATAAATTCATTTCCGATGAATCCGACGCGCACTGCTGCAATTGGTTTGATGAGAGGGATGTCAGAGATCACAAGCGCGGCAGAGGCTGCGCAAATTGCAAGCGGGTCAGGAGCATGCACTCCATCATAAGATAGAACGTAGGCGAGCACCTGGACCTCATTGAAATAGCCATCCTGAAACATGGGTCTAAGAGGTCTGTCGATGAGCCTGCACATCAGGACTTCTCGTTCCGTTGGACGTCCCTCGCGCTTGATAAAACCGCCGAGAGACTTTCCTGCAGCAGAGAATTTTTCTTGGTAATCGACGCGTAAAGGAAAAAAATCAATATCCGGGGAGGGTTTGGGCGCCGCGCAGGCGGTGGCAAGAAGAATTGTATCCCCAGATCGAACGGTGACAGCGCCATTAGCTTGACGCGCGATTTTGCCCGTTTCAAAAATGAGCTCTTTGCCCGCGACGGAAATAGTAATAGATTTTTTATTGAACATTGATTCGACTCTCCTTCAAAAAAAGTTGTTAAAAAGGAGGATGAACTGTCCATTTTCAAAGAAAATTAATTTTCATTGAAAATGGGCCTTTCATCCATCCTGAACCTGTCCGCTAAATTGCGGACAGATTCAAAAAAGCGTAACAGAAAAAACGATAAGACTAAAAGAAAATTATTTCCGCAGATTTAAGCGTACAATTAAAGTTTGATAGCGCTTCGTATCCGTGGAGTTTAAATAGTCCAGGAGCTTTCTGCGCTGTCCCACAAGCTTAAGTAGAGACAAGCGGGAGCTATGATCTTTCGGCGCAAGCTTAAGGTGTTCTGTGAGCTCTGCGATACGTTCCGTAAGGATCGCGATCTGCACATCAGCGGATCCAGTATCCTTTTCGTGGAGCTGGAATTTCTTGGTGATCTCTTCTTTGGTGCCCTTATCTAAAGACATTTTTCGCATCTCCCTATGATTGAGAGTTTTCTAGATTTATAGCATACTGCCCAATATGATATCAATGATCAAAAAATATGAGCGATGACAGATATAATTTTATGAAGACCGCTCTCGAGGAAGCAGAGAGAGCGTTCGCTGCTGGAGAGGTGCCGGTCGGAGCGGTTCTTGTCCATGAAGGAAAGATTATCGCGCGAGCTCATAATGAGGTGGAAAAACAGCAAGATGCATCTTGTCATGCTGAAATGCTTTGTTTAAAAAGAGGCGCTCTTTCTCTCGGAAATTGGAGGCTTACAAACACAACACTCTATTCGACACTGGAGCCTTGTCCGATGTGTGCTGGAGCTCTTTTCCTGTTTCGCGTACAAGCAATCGTTTGGGGGGCACCTGACATTCGGCAGGGAGCAGATGGAAGTTTTATCGATCTTTTGCGAAAAGAACATCCCATTCACAAGGTTGAAGTTGTTTCAGGCGTCTTGCAAGAAGAATCTTCTGCACTAATGAGGCGCTTTTTTCAGGAAAGACGGAGCCAGAAACAGTCGCTTCCACTTTTTGAAGAGCTCATCGATCAGCAAAAGAAGAAGCTGCTTGCATGTGCAGAGAGAATTGTGCCGCGTATCACATCAGAAGATCTTCTTCAACCAAACGACTTTCCAGCGCTTGAGTACCACCCGCACTTTCGCTACGAGGAGGGGATTTTGGAGGGGCTTTTGACTGCGCGTATGGCACTCCGCGCAGCAAAAGAAGAGAAGAAGTAATGAACGATGAATGATGAGTGCTGAATTAAAGAAATCCGGAAACGGGAACGCAATCGGTAACGTTCACAATTTAAAGCGACTATCTTTCTCTCTTTTGTTCATCACTCATAGTTCATCGTTTCTTCTTACGAGTTGCGATGCGTCGCAGGCGGAAGCGCTCGCGCCAGGTCAGGCTCCCCTTTCCGTGAAGGGCGATCTTAGACAGCATTTCATCGGCAAACTCCTCATCAGATAAAATAGCGCGCCCTGTTTTAAAATCGTAAATTTTGGCGCGGCTCCCAGCGGGATGAAAGCCCTGCTCAGTTTTCCCGCCTAACAGTTGAATGATCGCAGTTTCGAACGGGTGTAGTGAATGAAAGGGACCATGAGTTTTCCAGAAAATTAGAGGATAGAGATATCCGAAAATGGCTCCACAAACATAGGCAGCGGCGTTTAGCCATGCTCCCCCTGCGAGATCGATAAAAAGATTGGCTCCAAGAATTGAGAGAATTAACCATTTTGCTTTAAGTGGAAGTGCAAGAAGAAAAAGCAGCTGGGCGTCGGGGTAGAGCATGAGCCAAGCCATCAATAGCGCATAGATGGTCGCGGTGTTGCCAAGGAAGGGCAGAGGGGAGTAGCCGATGAGTTCTTGAACGCCCCAAATAGCAAGGCCTATCACTACTCCAGAGCTAAAAAAGAAAGAAAAGAAGGAGGCGAGTCCTCTTTTTTGAATGATAGAGCCTCCCATCACCCAGATCAGATATAGACTAAACGCGAGCGAAAGGAGAAATGAGAAGGAGATGCCGTGGCCGACGGGGTGCACAAAAAGATAGGTAAAAAATTGCCACAAATAGAGGTTGCGAATTCCCCAAGGAGAGAGGCCCAAAATTTCTTCCAAGCTGACTTGGAAAAGATTGTTGAAGACCGCAACGCCCAAGCTAATGAGAAAAGTGGCAAACAGTAAAAACTTTAATGACCTGGGTGTTTGTGTTGGGCCCAGGCGGTATTGTGGGTGGCTCATGGGTGTAATAACATACCAGAATTTTAGATCTTTGCAACACTGGTTCTTGACCTTAATGCAAAAGTTCGCTTTAATCTTCACTTCCAAAGTTATGAGGTTACTATGAAAAAGCAAGGCCATCCACCTTACCAAGAGGTTCTGTTTATCGACTCTGCCACAGGATATAAGTTTATCTGTGGGACGACACTTCAGCCAAAAGAGAAAGAGATGTACGAAGGCAAAGAGTATCCTGTCTTTCGCGTGCCCGTCTCCTCGGCTTCCCACCCTTTCTTTACAGGAAGCAAGCAGTTCATCGACTCTGAAGGCCGTGTGGATAAATTCCGCAAACGCTATCAGAAAGCAGCAGAAGCTGCTTCGGTTCAGCCTGCAGTAGAAGAAAAGAAAGCAGACGCCAAGAAAAAATCACCGAAAAAAGTCGCAACAAAAAAACCAGCCGCGAAATAAGTGTTGAATCACTATGTATTCGCGGATTCGCAAACTTCTTGATCGGTTTTCTGAGGTTGAAGAGCTTTTAAGTCAAAGTGACACGCTTGCCGATCAGAAAAAATACAAGGCACTTGCACAAGAACACGCCTATCTTTCAGAGATAAAAACTGCTTGGCAAGAGCTTCAGACTGTCGAAAAGCAGCTCGAAGAGAGCAAGCTTCTTGCGCGCGAAGAAAAAGATCCGACCTTTCTCGAAGTCATCCGCGAGGAGATCTCCTCGTTAGACGCTGCTTTAAAAGCATCACAGTCCCACCTTGAAACGCTTCTTGTTCCCCCAGATCCGCGCGATAGCCGCACGATCATTTTAGAACTCCGCGCTGGAACGGGTGGTGATGAGGCGGCGCTTTTCGTGGGAAATTGCGTCAGGATGTACAAAGCCTATGCAGACAAGAAAAAGTGGCGCTATGAACTCCTCTCGTGCACACCATCAGAAAGAGGCGGATTTAAAGAGTATATCATGGTGCTGTCGGGTCCTAATGTGCATCGACTCATGCAGTATGAAGCAGGAACACATCGCGTTCAGCGCGTTCCGGATACAGAGGCGCAAGGGCGCGTTCACACCTCTGCTGTCACTATCGCGGTGCTGATGGAACCCGATGAAGAAGAAAAAATCGTACTCGACGAGAGAGATCTCAAAATTGACACGTATCGTGCGTCAGGTGCAGGAGGACAGCATGTCAACACCACAGATTCTGCAGTGAGGATTACGCATATCCCATCCGGAACAGTTGTCTACTGTCAAGAGGAGCGAAGTCAGCACAAAAACAAAGACAAGGCGATGCGCCTTTTGTCTGCAAAAATTGTTGAGGAAAAACGCAGAAAGGCGGAGGAAGAGATCGCCTCTTTGCGTTCCACGCAGGTGGGATCAGGCGATCGTTCGGAGAGGATTCGCACCTACAACTTTCCTCAAAACCGCGTAACAGATCATCGTATCGATCTTACCCTCTACAAGCTCGACAGAATTATGGAAGGGGAGCTTGAAGAGATCACACAGGCACTTGTTACCCATTTTTACCAGCAAGCTCTTGCAGGTTCATGAAAACCATCGGTGAAATTCTTAAACTTTCTACCCATTATCTTGCGGAAAAAAAGATTGCATCTGCGCGTTTGCAAGCAGAGGAGATCCTTGCGGATACATTGGGATGCAAAAGGCTCGACCTCTATCTTCAATTTGAAAGACCCCTTGATGAGAAAGAACTATCCATCTTTCGCGAACAATTGAAGCGCAGGGCAAAAGGCGAACCTTTGGGCTATCTTCTTTCCAAGTTTCATTTTTTTCACTGCGACCTCACTCTTTCACGAGACGCTCTTATTCCAAGACAAGAGAGCGAAATTCTCATCTCAAAAGTGGTATCCATTCTTAAAGAAAAAGAGCTCAAAGGAAAATCTGCTTTAGACCTATGCACGGGTTCCGGATGTCTCGGCATCTCTTTAAAAAAACAGTGTCCAGATCTCGAGGTTTTTCTCTCGGATCTTTCACCTGCAGCATTGGCGCTCGCAAGAAGAAACGCGCTTCAAAATAATGTTGACGTAGCTTTTCTGGAAGGGGATCTGCTCGACCCTTTTGTAGGCAAGCGCGCAGATATCCTGCTCTGTAATCCACCCTACATCTCTCAAGAAGAATATGAGGGCCTTGATCACGAAGTCCGTGATTTTGAGCCAAAGGAAGCGCTGCTGGCGGGTAAGACTGGTTTAGAATTCTATGCGCGTCTTGCGCAACAACTTCCCCGCTTCCTTAACCCGTCCGCAAAAGTTTTTTTTGAGATCGGATCACTACAAGGAAGCAGGGTACAAGACCTCTTTCATGCGCCCTGTTGGAAGGAGAAAAGGGTGGAGAAAGACTGGGCAGGACACGATCGTTTCTTTTTCCTTGAATTTGAATGATTTTCTCCTATATTCTCTATCTCTAACCTATTTATTTGTTTATGTTTGGCGCTTTAACAGAAAAATTGCAGCAGCTCTTTACTTCCTTCGCAGGAAAAAAGAACCTAACAGAAGAGAATATCCAGGATGCGATCCGTCAGGTACGGCTTGCTCTTTTGGATGCGGATGTCAACTATGGCGTTGCAAGCCAATTTGTCAAACGGGTCAAAGAAAAAGCCCTTGGTGGGGCCGTTGTAAAATCGGTCACACCAGATGAACAGTTTATAAAAATTGTTCATGATGAACTTGTCGCGTTGATGGGAGCGGAAGAAGCGCCTCTCCAACTCACGGGAAGCCCGACGGTGATCATGCTCTGTGGCCTTCAGGGCAGTGGAAAGACGACTCAATGTGCAAAGCTGGCCGCCTATCTGAAAAAGAAGGAGCCCAAAAAACGGCTCCTACTCGCCGCATGCGACTTAGAAAGACCTGCCGCGGTCCTGCAGCTGAAACGCCTGGCCGAACAGGTCGGCGTCTCTTTTTTTGCACTTGACCAGGAGAAAGATCCTGTCCGCGTCGCGAAGCTTGCACTTGTAGAGGCAAAAACAAAAGGTTTTGACTGTCTCATCATTGATACCGCAGGGCGGCTTCATCTTGACACAGCGCTCATGGAGCAGCTTGAGCAGATCAAGAAAGAAGTGAACCCGGATGAACTTCTTTTCGTCGCAAGTGCTGCGATTGGTCAAGATGCGGTAAGAGTTGCGAAGGAATTTGATGAGAAGATCTCCATTACGGGAACGATCTTGACGATGCTCGATGGTAGCGCGCGCGCCGGTGCTGCTCTCTCGATTCGCGAAGTGACCCAGAAGCCGCTTAAATTTGAGGGGATTGGCGAGAAGATCGATGACCTTCAGCTCTTCAATCCTCATTCGATGGCAGATCGCATTTTAGGTATGGGCGACGTGATCAACCTCGTCAAGCGCGCTGAAGAGCACATGGACGAGGAAGAAGGGAAAAAGCTCGAGCAAAAAATTCGCAAGGCCTCCTTCACCTACGATGACTACCTCAAGCAGATGGGGATGGTACAGAAGATGGGATCATTTAAAAGCATTTTTAAAATGCTTCCCGGATTTTCCGATGGTGCAGATGAGGAGATCGAAGAGTCTGAAAAAGAGTTCAAGAGAACAGGGGCGATCATCTTTTCAATGACTCCGAGTGAAAGAGAGGAAAGAGAAGAGCTCGTTCCGAGTCGAAGAAGGCGTATCGCACTCGGCAGCGGCACCTCAATCGATCAGGTCAATCGAATGGTGAAAAACTTTAAGAAATTAAAACAAATGTGCAAGGCGATGCCGAGCATGATGAAAGATAAAGGTAAGGAGAACTTTTTATGGCATTAAAAATCCGTTTCCGTCAGCAGGGGAAGAAGAATAGACAAACTTTTCGCCTCGTGCTGACAGATATTCGCAATCCACGCGATGGAAAATATTTAGAAAATTTAGGATGGTACAACCCATTTGAAGCTGAGAACAATGCGAGCGTAAATGCAGAGCGCATTAGCTATTGGCTAGACAAGGGTGCAGAAATCTCAGAGCATGCGCAAGACCTCGTGTCACGTCAGGCTCCTGAAGTGATGAAGAGCTACATGGAAAGACGCCAAAAAGCGCGCACAAAACGCGTAGAGCAGAGAAAGGCGGCGAAGAAGGCGTCTTGCGTGACATCGGCTGCCGCCTCGGGGTCGCCCAGCATACGCAGCGCAAGCCCATACGCCGCCGACTGGTAGCGCGTCACCAGCGAATTGAACGCGCTCCTGTCGCCGCGCTGGCTGCGGGCGATTGCGATTCGCTCCTGCGCCGCCTCCGCAGCGGCATCGGCGTCGCCCGACGTATTGTCGCTTCCCGGCATGACTC
>JBIOJU010000044.1:0-8538 GCA_044451165.1 Chlamydiales bacterium
ATCTTCTTGCCCAAACGGTCGTGTTCATCCAAAATCTTTGAAATGTGTCCATCCGCATTCGTTCCCGTCAACTCTTCGAGATCGATACCTGGTAACTTTGCTTCTTTGCCATGACGAAAAATCTCATCGACAAATGGGAAAAATAGATCTGGTCTCTTCTCGAAAACAGCCAAACTGCTGACGGCAAGAGGGGGTGAATCATCAAGAAAGTCAAGCATCACAAGCGAGCACTGGACGGTTCCTCGTTCGACATAATGCTCTTGAATCAAGGGGAGAACATGTAAATGGAATTCGCGACACTCAGAACACGAGGGGTCTTCAAAAATGATCATTTGTATTGGGGCATCCGGGCGTCCGATGGTGGGTAGTTTACTACTATCGATACGGCCCATAATCGGGTTGTGTTCGAGCACGATAATGGTAGCGAGCGTCAGCAAGAAAATCGCCACTGTTCCCAAAATTAGCTTCGGTCTATTTTTATATGAGATCATGAATTTGACTTTTCAAGTCACTTGTGTTTACAGTCGGAATAAGAATGTACCCTTCAAAGCCTAAAATCGTCAAGGACCCTTACACAAAACTTTTTGCTCTCGCAAAAAACTTTGAACTTTTGTCCTCAGCTCAACAGTTATTGGAATGGGATCAGGAGACCTATATGCCGCATGGCGCTATCTCTGTGCGCGCTCAGCAGCTTGAACTCCTTGCCAGTTTGATCCATAAGCAAAAAACAAGTCCTTCTTTCACAAAAGCACTGGCCAAATTGGTCGATCTTGAAACAGGAATGATTCTACAGCAAGATCTCACTTTACCCCAAAGAGCCGCCCTCCGCGAGTGGCGTCGCGACCATCTGAAAATGGTCAAGCTACCAGCCTCATTTGTGAAAACCTTTTCGAAAACAACCTCCACGGCAATTCACGCATGGGCAAAGGCAAAAAAAGAGAACGACTTTCGAGCGTTCTCTCCTCATCTCGAAAAGATAGTAGGACTCTCGCAAAAAAAAGCAGAAATTCTAGGATACCGCGAACACCCTTATGACGCTCTTTTAGATCTTTACGAACCCGAAATGACTAGCGCATACCTGTCGCCCCTTTTTGCTCGCTTAAAAACTGAGCTCACACAGCTGCTGAAAGAGATTCAAGCAAAGCCAGCAATGAAAGATGATTTTCTACACAACAACTTTCCTCCTACTAAACAACTCGACTTCTCGCGGATTCTGCTTCAAGCTATGGGGTTCGACAGCAAAACTTTTCGATTGGATGAGTCGAATCATCCTTTTTGCGTGGGCATTCATCCGACAGATACGCGGATGACCACACGACTACATCCCACCTATCTCATGTCCAACATCTTCTCGACACTCCACGAAGGGGGCCATGGGCTTTACAACAAAAACAGGAATCCTGGGGAATTTGGCTCCCCACTCGGAGATCCGATTTCTCTGAGCATCGATGAGAGCCAGTCGCGCTGGTGGGAGACGAGAATCGGAAGAACTACCCCCTTCTGGCGCTACTTTTTTCCCATTTTACAAGACTACTTTCCAGAGCAGCTCAAGACGATCTCTTTTGAAGATTTTTATCGGGCTATTAACACCGTACAAGCCTCGTTCATTCGCGTTGAGGCCGATGAGGTCACCTACTCGCTCCATATCATCGTTCGTTTTGAAATTGAAAAAGCACTGGTTGAAGGAACTCTTAAAGTGAGAGAACTTCCCGAAGCCTGGAATGCAAAAATGCAGGAGTACCTTGGAATCACTCCCTCGAATCCTGCAGAAGGATGTCTGCAAGATATTCACTGGTCGATGGGAGGCATCGGCTACTTTCCGACCTATACTCTCGGCAATCTCTACGCAGCTCAATTCTTTGAAACGTTTGAAAAACAGAATCCAACTTGGCAAGAAAAGGTTGCAAAAGGAGAGCTCGGCTTTATCGAAAGATGGCTTCGTGACAATATCCACCAGTACGGCAAACAGTTCACTGCAGCAGATACCGTTATGCGGATTACAGGCTCTCCCCTGTCAGAAAAGCCCTTCGTTGACTACTTGAAGAAGAAGTATACGCGGCTTTATCAACTAAACTAGCGATTAACGCTTAGAGTATTGGAAGCGTTTGCGGGCGCCTGCGAGACCGTATTTTTGACGCTCGCGTTTGCGCGGATCGCGTGTGAGATACCCGGCAACTTTGAGATCATGGCGTCTGGTTTCATCTTCTTTCACAAGGGCACGAGCAAGTCCGAGTCTTGCAGCAACTGCTTGGCCATCGATTCCTCCGCCTTTTACGCGGATGAGGAGATCATAGCGCTCTAGCGAGGTGAGCTTCTCGGCTGGTGCTGTGATCAATTTGCGTTGACGCTCTCCAACAAAATACTCTTCGAACTTACGTCCGTTCACGTCAATCTTGCCTGCTCCTGGGCGAAGCCTCACGGAGGCAACTGCAGTTTTTCTTCTTCCTGTGCCGATGTATTCTTTTTCCATAGTTTAGATCTTCACCAATGTGGGTTGTTGAGCATCCATGTCATGTTTTGTGCCTGCAAAAATGCGCAGCTTTTTCATTTGAGCTTCTGTGAGCCGTGTTTTTGGCATCATGCCTTTGATCGCGTGTCTCAAAATATAATCAGGTTTTCTCGCTTTCATCACACGGTAGGGCACTTCGCGAAGACCGCTCATCGCACCTGTGTAGTAGTAGTAAAGTTTTTGTGCTTCTTTAGACCCAGTGACCTGAATTTTTTCACAATTGATGATGACAACACCATCTCCACAATCGACACTAGGTGTAAAATTTGGTTTGTGTTTCCCTCGTAAAATTTTTGCTACTTCCGAGGCAAACCTACCCAGGGTTTTTCCCGAGGCATCCAGAAGAAACCACTTACGCATGCCTTGAGCTGCTTCTTTTGTGAGAAGCGTTGTCTTTTCTCTTTTTTGCTGCAACATATCGTCCTACACTTTTTTCAAAGTCGCTATCATACGCTGGCCCTATTTTTTTTGCAAAGCGATGTTTGACATCTTTAAAAGATCTCATGTAAAATACATGGTAAAAAAATATTTCACTCCAATCTATGCAAAATCAAAAACGTCCTCTAAACACTTTTTTTATTCGCACATACGGCTGTCAGATGAATGAACTCGACTCAGAGATCATGATCGGCCAGCTGGAAAAACGAGGCCTAAAACGCATTGAAGAGGAAGACGACGCCGACCTTCTTATCTTCAATACCTGCTCCATTCGCGACCTTGCGGAGAGAAAAGTCATGGGCAAATTGGGACAGCTGGGACGCTCTACGACGCGCCGCTCAATCATTGGTGTAACGGGTTGTATGGCGATGGCAAAAAAAGAGTCTCTCTTTCGCAAACTTCCCCATATCGACTTTGTCATTGGAACAAACAACATTGGGGATTTAAACAATGTTTTAGATGAGGTGATCGAGTCGGGCCGCAAGACAATTCGCACAGACGATCAGTTTGAAGAGAATTTAGATTATCTTGCAGCAAAACGCGATGACCCTGTCAAAGCATACGTTTCAATCATCCGGGGCTGTGACAAGTTTTGCACCTACTGCGTCGTCCCTTACACACGGGGGCAAGAGGTTTCGCGAGATCCGAAGAGCATTGTTGATGAGTGCAAGGGTCTTGTGGAGAAGGGATACAAAGAGATCACCCTACTAGGACAGAACGTCAACAGTTACGGCAAAGACAAGCCCGAATGGAACTCTCTTTTTCACGACCTGCTCTACCAGCTTGATAAGATCCCAGGACTCGAACGGATCCGTTTTATGACGAGCCATCCTGTTGATATCACGCTCGAGCTCATGCAAGCGATCCGCGACCTTCCCTCCCTCTGTGAGTTTGTCCACTTCCCTATGCAAGCAGGCTCAAACAGGATCCTCAAAAAAATGCACAGGATCTACACGATTGAGCAGTATCTTGAAAAGGTTGCGCTACTGCGTCAAACAGTTCCAAATGTCGTTCTTGGAACCGACATCATCGTCGGATTTCCCACAGAGACTGAGGAAGAATTTCAAATGACTTACGACCAGTTCAAACAAATTCGCTACTCTGTCGCCTTTCTTTTTGCCTACAGCGCGCGAAAGGGCACCCCTGCCTTCAGATGGAAAGACGACATCTCCGAAGAGGTCAAACATGAACGGCTACAGAGACTTCTTTCCCTTCACCAGGAAATCTGCACCGAAGAGAGGCAGGAGATGCTCGGAAAAGAGGTGGAGGTATTAGTAGAGCGCCGCAACAAAGATGAGACACAGCTTAAAGGGCGCACCCGCTGCTGGAAAAACGTGCTATTTTCAGGCGATGATCAGATGATCGGCACGCTTCAAAGAGTAAAAGTTCACGGGTACAACCATCAGACGCTCCTCGGAGAAAAGGCTGAAGGATGAAAGCCGAAAGTAAGAAATAAGATGTCTTTCTCTCCCTTTTAGCCTTTAGCCTTCATCCTTTAAAAAAAGGGAGGCGTTTTGCATCAGCAAAACGCCTCTTTCTTTTTTCTTAGGCTAAATCAGGTTATTTTTTAGCAAATTTCGCAATCACGAGACCTGCCAAGAACCAGGCAATGATTAGATCGAATAGATGAACAATTACAGATGCAAATGTCATGCCCATCCACACCCAATCAGGTAGGAAGACCATGAGACCAGCAGTGAATCCGATGCCTGTGACAAAATAGACCTGCTTCATGTAGGCCATTGCTTTTGTCATTGTGAGCAACCAGGTCACGAAGAAGGCAGCGATGATATTCACGATCAATCCTGTCACAAACTGTCCTGCCATTCCACCACCCATGCCCTCTTTTTGCACAATCGCATAAACAATAGGGCCTTTCTGCATCATCTCTTGGGTTTTTATTTTGGACTTCGCCATCTCTTCCTTGCTCACTCTTATGTCAGAGGAGACACAGTTAGGAATCATGTACACACCGCTCTTTGGCGCATTTTCTTGAATGACGTCTGCCACTTTCTTTTCATCTTGAAACTTGTTCATCATCATCTGATGCCAAGGGAGAACCATCCACGAGATAATTCCCCATAGAAAGACGACAAAACCGCCAAAAATGGCGCACTTCAGCATGGTTTTATTCATAAAAACTCCTGTTTAACCGAGATTTTCTCTCTATTAATTGATATAAAATATTTTCCTATAAACACGCAAGAAGTAGAACCGGGCACACATTGTTCATCACCTCTTCTCGGCGTTGTCGCATAAATCGGAAAAAACAACCACCGAGCACACCGAAAACACGGAAAAGAGGAGGAAAATAATAACAGGATGGCAGGATGACTAGGATGGGAAGAAGAAAACGCAAGACTCTTTATTTCCCATCCTGGTCATTCTATAATCCTGCTATTTCTCTTCCTCTCGGTGCTCTCGGAGTGCTCGGTGGTGAAAATCTTCCCACCCCGTATGGTGCTGCCATTTCTGTGGTGAGAATTGAATTGTGCAACAAAGCCCTTCTTCTCTTCTAGATGAGGAGGAGTGCTGGATTTTCGAGTAGCTGCTGGAGATCTTTGAGGAATTTTGCAGCTTCTGCCCCATCGATCACGCGATGGTCAACCGAGAGGGTGAGTAGCATTGTTTTTCCTGGGACGATTTGTCCATTTTGCACGAGAGCCTTCTCTTCGATGCCACCCGCTGCAAGAATCGCTGCTTGGGGCGGATTGATCACTGCTGTGAACGCACTCACACCAAACATTCCCAGATTTGAAATCGTAAAGGAACCACCCATGTACTCTTCGCGCGCAAGCTTTCCGTGGCGTGCTTTGTCCGCAAGGTGTTTGATCTCTGTTGAGAGCTCTCCGAGATTTTTATAGTCGGCATGTCGCACGATCGGTGTGATCAGTCCCTCTGGAAGGCTGACAGCGATACTGATATCAATTGTTGTGAATCTGATGATACTGGAATTCGTCGAATTAAAGCCTGCGTTGATGTGCATATGCTTACGAAGTGCTAGCGCAGAGGCACGAACAATAAAATCGTTAATCGAAACTTTCAGCCCACCGCTCTTGAGCTGCTCGCGTGCTTGAACAAGTGCGTCAACTCTCACTTCTTGTGAAACATAAAAGTGGGGAATAAATGTTTTGGACTCTTGAAGCCTTTTAGCGATCACCTTGCGTATGGGCGTTAGCGGCTGTTCTTCATAACTTCCAGGTGCAGCCGTTGGAACTTTCCTTTGTCCAAAGGTGACAATTCCCGAACTTTGGGCAAGGTCAAGGTCTCGGCTGACAATTCTTCCGTGTGGCCCGGTTCCTTTGACAGTAGAGAGATCGACATTGCGTTCTTTGGCAAGCCTTCTTGCAAGCGGAGAGGCTAAGATTCTCTCTCCTTGTGCTTGCATCCCGCTAGCAAACTCATACTGTTTGAGAGGCTCTTCGGGTCTGAACACAGGCTGCTCTAACCCAGGACCGGCAGGCCTTGTAGAGGACTCTATTTTTTTCTCTTCCACTTTCACTTCTTTTGGTATAGCAACAGGAGCCTGTGGCATCACCCCTTCTGGCTTGTATCCCTCGATGCTCTCATCCTTTTTTTCGGTGAAAATGGCAACAGGCTGATTGACAATGGCAGACTGTCCCTCTTTGATGAGAATTTTGCGCATGAAACCTTCATCGAAGGCGCTATGCTCAACGGTTGCCTTATCAGTTGCAACTTCAAATAGAACATCTCCTGCTTTTACAAGCTCCCCTTCTTTTTTTCGCCACTTGACAATAGTCCCTTCTTCCATTGTGGGTGAAAGCTTTGGCATGGTGAGCGTAAAGGGCATAACCTATCCTAATACTTCTGTAATCGCGTGAATGATTCTCTCTTTAGTCGGCATCGTCTCTTTTTCAAGTGCTTTCGAATAGGGCATGGGCGTTTCGCGCTGTGCGACCCGTTTGATGGGGGCATCGAGATAGTCAAAACAGTGCTCCATGACTTGAAAGCCAACTTCCGAGGTGATACCAGTAAAAATATGCCCCTCTTCAACAAGAACACACAGGTGTGTTTTACGAACAGACGCTGCGATCGTTGTGATATCTAGGGGTTTGATGGTGCGAAGGTCGATTAGTTCAATTGAAATCCCTTTTTGCGCCAGCTCCGTTGCCACTGCTTGACAGAGTGTAACCATGCGGCTGTGAGAGACAAGAGTGAGATGAGTGCCCTCTCGCACAATGCGGGCTTTGCCGATGGGAACAAGATATTCACCCGTAGGGATCTCCATCTTATCTCCGTAGGAAAGCTCATTTTCTAAAAAGAGGACAGGGTTATTGTTGCGAATGGCAGACTTTAAAAGACCCTTGGCATCATAGGGGTTGCTTGGTGCGATGATGATGAGTCCCGGAAGATTGCCGTAGATCGCTTCAACACAGTGGGAGTGTTGCGATGAAACTTGTGCAGCGGCACCGTTGGGTCCCCGAAAGACGATAGGAACCGAGTATCGATTTCCAGACATGTAATACATCTTGATCGCATTGGATATGATCTGGTCACAGCCAACAAAAGAGAAATTAAAACTCATGAACTCTACGATGGGCCTAAGGCCTGTCATTGCAGCGCCAATCGCGAGGCCAGCAAACCCGAGCTCTGCAATCGGTGTATCAATCACCCGCTCGGGTCCCCACTTTTCGAGCATCCCCTTCGTGACCTTGTACGCACCATTATACTCTGCGACCTCCTCCCCCATAATGAAAACAGAAGGATCCCGCTGCATCTCTTCATCCATTGCTTGGCGAAGCGCCTCTCGCATTTCAATGACTTGGCTACTCATGGCGCAAAGACTCCCTCTTCAAGTTCTATCGGATTTGGCCAGGGGCTCTCATCAGCAAATTTCATTGCTGCAAGCACAATCTCTTTCTGCTGTTTGTCCATTGCTAGATACTCTTGTTCAGAAAGGATGCCCAGAGAGGTGAGTGTTTTTAACATGATAAGGAGTGGATCCCGCTCCATACAAAACTTTAACTGATCTTTTGAGCGATAAAGTGCGGGATCAGAGATCGAGTGGCCTCGAAAACGTTCGGTGAGCACCTCAACAAGAACAGGACGCGAATTTTTTTTCATCTCTTCAAAAACATGCGAAAACCCAGCATAGCAGTTGAAAAAATCCATGCCGTCAAAGGTGTATCCTTGCATGCCATAGCTTGACGCTTTTTTGTCAGCGATTGTTTCGACGGAGATCGCCCGCGCGACATGAGTCCCCATCCCCCACTGATTGTTTTCGATCACGTAGAGACAGGGAATGTCCCAGAGAGAGGCGATGTTTAACGATTCATGAAAAGCGCCTTGTGCGACAGCGCCGTCACCAAAAAAACAGAGTGCAATTTGGCATGGAGGAACCTGTTTGTTCAACTGCACTTTTTTAGCATACTTCGCGGAAAAAGCAGCGCCTGTTGCAATGGGAATTTGACCTCCAACAATGCCAAACCCGCCTAGAAAACGGTCGGTAAAAAAATGCATCGAGCCGCCACGTCCCTTGGCATTACCTGTTGCTTTTCCATAAAGCTCCGCCATGAGCTCGTTTGGGCTTGCACCGAGAAGAAGAGCGTACGCATGACAGCGATAAGATC
>JBIOJU010000045.1:0-8307 GCA_044451165.1 Chlamydiales bacterium
AGGGAGCTCTCTTTATTATCGATGAGGTGCAAAAGATACCCAACTGGTCAGATACAATCAAATCTCTATGGGATCAGGACACAAGAAATGGAATCAAATTATCGGTTCTTCTCCTAGGATCTTCACCCTGGCTCATGCAGAAGGGATTAACTGAGAGCATGGCGGGACGTTTTGAGATCATTCCCGTGACACACTGGTCTTTTGCAGAAATGCATAAGGTCTTTGGCTGGTCGCTGGATCACTACCTATATTTTGGAGGCTACCCTGGCTCTGCACCCTTTGCAAAAGAGCGCGACGCCACCAGATGGACAAATTACATCAACGAGTCTCTAATCGAAACGACAATTTCTCGTGATATTTTGCTCATGACGCAGGTGAATAAACCCGCGCTCCTTAGGCGTCTCTTTCAGCTTGGATGCACCTACTCTTGCCAGATCCTCTCATTCTCCAAAGTACTTGGGCAACTACAAGATGCCGGAAATACCACGACTTTAGCCCATTACCTTGATCTCCTCGCAGGTGCGGGTCTCGTTGCTGGTATCCAAAAATTTGCCAAACAAGCCGTTCGCCAAAAAGGCTCCAGTCCCAAATTTTGCGTGTTTAATACCGCCCTCTTAACAGCTCAATCGGGAAAGAGTTTTAAAGAAGCAAGAAAAGACCACGCATTTTGGGGACATCTCGTAGAATCTGCGGTGGGCGCCTATCTGCTCAACAGCATTCGCGGCACGGAAATCGAGCTTTTTTACTGGCGGGAAGGCGGCTACGAGGTCGACTTTGTGCTCAGACATGGAGCGCGCCTCATCCCTATCGAGGTAAAAAGCAGCATGAGGCCCGACCATCTTTCGGGAATGGATCTTTTCATAAAACAATTTAAGCCCGATCGAGTTCTCCTCGTCGGCGAGGGCGGAATTTCTATCGAAAAGTTTTTGAAGACACCAATTGATAAGTGGGTGGGTTAACTGCTTTTTTTATGCTCTTGCGGAGGGGTTTCGGCAAAGAACGTGTGTTCGTTTTCTCGCAGAGTGCTAATGATCACCGTTCTGTATTTGGCAATCACTCTCTTCTGAAATGTAGGCAACGTTTCTCGTGTGATCACACCTTGCCGCTCAGCTTTTGTTGCGTACTCGTCGCAGGTCAGCGCAGGAAGAGCTTTGATCTGTTTTGCGGGTACGTTCCTTTTCGGAAATCGACCCAAACCATTTCCCCACCTTTTAAAGTCGCGTATATCATAGACACCAAAGCGAGAGATCGAGATATAGCGTAAAAACATAAAACGACAACTATCTACTGACTTGCAGTAGTCGTCGGCTTTGATTTGATTAATATCGTCGATGTTGGGCGCAAGATCAAACCATAAACAGCCTTCAATGAAGCGATCTACACCCGCTTCAAATTCTGCAACTGCCTGCTGGCGGTTGTTTACAAACAGATCGACAAGACGGCTCCTATCATAGG
The DNA here is from genome assembly GCA_044451165.1 of Chlamydiales bacterium. Classification (GTDB taxonomy): domain Bacteria; phylum Chlamydiota; class Chlamydiia; order Chlamydiales; family Rhabdochlamydiaceae. The sequence continues at coordinate 1,456 of JBIOJU010000045.1, forward strand.
GATCTTCGTCTTTCAAAAGTTGACGAGAAAGATTTAATGAACAGCCGTAGGTCATTCCTTGCGCACACTCCTTATCTTGCTGCTCTTTTCCAGTCACATGGCGCAGGCCGAATGCATCCTTAGATAAAATCTCAATATCGCGCTCTGTAAAATGCAGCTCTTCTTCGCGGCGCTGCAAGCAAGGACTAAGAGCCGCCCTCGCCAACCCTTCCACAATTGTAACGGGCGCGCCAAGAAGAGGCATTTTTTCGAGAGCACCTACGCAAAAGTGAACGGCGCGACTGCCTAAGGAGCCTGGTTGTTTAGCGAGTTCAAGATGCCGGTCTGCGAAGGGCGAATGCACGAGTAGTGTCCATGCCTGCCCGCAGATCGCACTGCAACTTTTGATGGGAGAAGAGAGAGAAAAAGCGGCCATGGTTAAGACTCCTGTTTAGACGTTGAAGCTTCCTTGCTGAGCGGCTTGAGATACCAGGTGGCGAAGAGATCGCGCTCGTAGTTTTCAGCGGGCATCCGATTACGAAAAAAATCAGCCGCACCAGCTCTCAATTCCCGTAGCAAACGTGTGCGATATTTTGTAACAAGTCTTCTCTGATAAACGTCTGCGTTCTGATCCGTGAGCACGCCCTCTAACTCTTGGGGGGTTGCGCACTCATCTATTGAAAGCGGCGGGATTGGTTTAATGTTTGTATAAGGAAGATCAAATTTCGGATATCGCCCTAAGCCTTTACCATAACTAGATGCATCACTTGTGTGTAATTGCTGATCATAGCGTACGAATAGGAAACGGGTCGCGGTAACCACCTTAAACAAACTACTTGCAGGTTGACCTGGTTGAAGTGTGTTATAGAGATCCATGTCAATACAGGCCCCGATGAAGTCATCTACGCCATCCTGAAAGCGGAAAATTGCCGTTCGTGGAGATTGTCTCGCCCATTCAGCAAACCCTTCTTCCCATTTGAGAAGACCCCCCTCCGCTTTCGCTCTTGACGTGCGTTCTGGAGTAAGGTTTAAAGAGCAGCCCTGATCCATTCCCTGGGCACACTCTTTCTCGAATGGCTCTTGTCCGGTCAGATGCCGAAGACCGAATATTCCATTACAGAGGAGCGTGAGATCCTCCGCAGTAAAATACAGCTCCTCTTCTTTATTCTTTGCCTGAAGGATGTTACGGGGCACACCGGTTATATCGTCTTGAGCAAAAAGAAAAGAGAGACAAAGGGATGCCACTCTTTCGGATAAGAAAGTAACGTCCCTAATGTCGCAAATGGCTCGATTCCATGCATCTGCACTGATGCGGGAGCGTATGGGCCCAAGCATCGAACGGCGCTTTCCGCCCGATACATCAGACTCGCTCTGCCGAAAAGAAGGTGGTCTGAGTTTAAGTGACGGACCGAACACGTTACTAGTTAATGCCATTGATGCTTGCGTCATAACACCCCAAAACTAATTATAAAAATAATTAATGAATTATATATAAAAGTACAATTTAGTTATATAAAATATCGACCGGAGTGCCTATTTGCCAAATAAACATAAGAGCCTGATGACAAGGATGTTGCGAAAATAAATCGCACGCTTTTTTTTCATCAGCAGGCAGCCGTTTATCTCTTTGAGGCGCTGAAAACTCGGCCCTTTAGGGCCGAGATGTAGGGGTTCAGTCAGATGCATACTTTGCACATTCGATAAACACTTTAAAGCAATCGAAGGGCTAATTTCTGGCTTTACGATGTCGCAGTTGAGGATTTAAATTGATGCTTGCCATCCAATAATTCCACCCATTTCTTTTGCTTCTCGTTAAGCATATTAATAGTGAAGTTAAACCCTGGGCCAACCATTTCAAACTCCAGTGCTGAGGCGGGAATAGATCGTTTCACAGTTACCTCGTAACCATTGTGAAGCATACTCCGCGCTTCTTCTAATCGCGCATACGCGCTGGTACTCAGAAAATCGCGAACATGTGTGCTACTCGAGGATTGTACATTTGCTTGAACATAGGTCATAAATTTATCCAAAGGCAAAAATGGCGAAAATCGTTCTCCAAATTCTGGATGAAGGGATTCGTTTGTGACACTTATCTTTACAACCATAGGAGACGTTAAGTAGAGCGCATCGCTAAATCCTTTTGTGTCCGCAAGAATCTCTTGTTCGGCTTGAGTCAGTAAATTTGTTGTTTTGTTCGCAGTGTTCATGAACGTTCTCACTTCACGCATCCACTCTCCGCCATACGATTTCGCACCTTGAGTAAACTCATGCGTGACTTTTGGATTCCCTGAAAATGAGACGGTCACTTCTCTCTCTCTTTGTGCTGCATCAAAGCGATCTTCAAAAATGCGAAACCAGACGGTTTTGGGGCAAATATCTTCTTCATGGGCCGTCCATACTTGGCGAATATTTCGGACCATTGTTTCAAAACCTACAGGATATGTTGCGCTAATCCCGTGTCTTTTGAAATGCGCAAGGTAGAGCGCGCTCGTTCCATGGACAATTTTCATGCTCTGCACATGTTCTTTCCAGAACTGTTCGATGCTTCGGCACATTTCCAGACACTCGTCTTCTAACTGTGCAGGAGGATGATCAGACCCGATCAACTCAGCGGGGAAAAGATAGGTAATGCAAAGGTCAGTAACCCCCCTGCTCAATCCCGTTGCGGATTGAACGGCCCGGTTCCACCATTCTCTATGTGTGATCGAACTCACTAATGCTGATGAACCTTGCGTCATAAATCCTCTTAATTAGACAATTGTATTAAAAATAGTAAAAACTATTTTATATAATTCAATAATTAATGTCTATTCTGAAATAGAGGCGATGCAAAAGTAGCATCGCAAATGGCATTTTCCTTGGTAAAATGACATTAAACACGGTTTTCCATGGAAAACCGTGGTCAACAGCCACGTTTTCCGAAGGATAGAAATTGGTTTATACAAGAATAGTCGAGATGTTATATCATAACTTTTTTGTTATTAGCACCTTAGGTAATATTTTGTGAAAATGCTATCGCTAATGTCATTTTCCTTAGTAAAATGACATTTACAATGACACATTTTATTCCAAGATCTCTAGTGCCTCCACAGGAGGAGAGCTATTTTTTGCTGGGGCCCCGCGGCACTGGTAAATCGACATGGCTACGCCACCACTACCCGTCGGCGGTACGTATCGACCTACTTCTGGGGGAGGAGGAGCGCAAATATTCTGCTAATCCCGAAAGGATCCGCGATGTTGTGGCTGCGATGGGTATGGGAAGAGTGTTAATTCTCGATGAGATCCAGAGAGTTCCGGGACTTCTTCCCGAAATTCACGCGCTGATTGAAGCGCGTTGTGGCATTCAATTCATTATGACGGGAAGTTCTGCACGCAAGCTTCGCCGGTCAGTCACCGATCTCTTGGGAGGAAGAGCGCTCCTGCGCCAAATGGGACCGTTCCTTGCATCCGAGCTAGGAGAGGCGTTTTCGCTTGAACGGGCTGTCAAATTTGGCATGATACCTCTCATCTGGCAATCAAAAGATCCTGAAGAAAAGTTGCGCAACTACATTACCCTCTATCTGAAGGAAGAGGTACAGGCAGAAGGGCTCGTACGTCACCAGAGTGATTTTGCGCGTTTTTTAGAAGTGGCGACATTTTCTTACGGATCTCTTTGGACAACGAGCGATATTAGTCGAGAAGCGAGCGTTAAAAGAGGCACGGTAGACAACTACCTGCGGATTTTAGAAGATCTGCTTCTCTCCTTTTCTATTCCTGTATTTGCGCGGAGAGCAAAACGACGTGTGATCGCTCACCCAAAATTTTATTTTTTTGATGCAGGAGTTTATCGAGCACTTCGCCCACGAGGCGTGCTCGATAGCAATCCGGAAATTGAGGGACATGTGCTCGAAGGCCTAATCGCACAACATTTGCGTGCATGGGTGTTTTCTCAAAGAGAAACCCACTCGCTCTCCTTCTGGCGAACACAGAGTGGTCTTGAGGTCGATTTTATCATTTACGGCCCTCGAGGTTTTTGGGCCATTGAAGTAAAACGCGCAGGTGTACTTGGTCCCGATGATGTAAGAGGGCTTGCTGCATTTAAAGAGGAGTACCCAGAAGCAGAATGTTTCATCATAACCCGAGGAAAACGACGCGAAATGTATCGCAATTTTCCTGTGCTGCCCGCTGAAGACTTTTTAAAAAACCTCACCTCTTCAGGAACAGTTTTAAACTAAAACTTCTTCAGGCTCGTCCGATGTCTCTACATGAGTTGCATGAGATGGTGCAGGAGCAGGTTTATCATCTTCTCTGCTCTGCTTGCCGCGGAGTGTGAAGACGATGGGAACGCCCTGGAAGCCATAAGCTTCGCGGAACTGATTGATGAGATACTGTTTGTAGGTCTCGAGCATGAGCTCGGGTTTATTGACGAAGAGGACAAAGTGGGGCGGTTCGATGCCGACTTGGGCAAGATAATAGATGCGCAGGCGCCTCCCCTGTAGCATAGGAGGATGATAGGCCTGCGTGGCTTTTTCGATGAAGCGGTTGAGCTCACCTGTAGGAATGCGGCGCTTGCGGTCTTGGTAGATCTGTTTTACGTTCGTAAAAATCTTGTCGATATTGCGTCCCGTTTTCGCAGAGGCAAAGAGTGTCGGGCAGTGGCTGACAAAACTTGTTTCGATCTGCAAGCTTTTTAGACAGTGTTCCATGCGGCAGCCCTGGACGAGGTCCCATTTGTTAAAGAGGAGAAGGCAACCCTTGCCTCCACCTTCGAGCTCTGTCACGATCCGTTTTTCTTGGGTAGTAATCCCCTCCATCGACTCGAGCATAAGAACGGCGACATCGGCGCGCTCGATCGCCCGCTCTGTACGGATTGCGGAGAATTTTTCGATCGCTTCATGCTCTGCCGTTTTACGGCGAATACCGGCGGTGTCAATCAGAGTAAAGACGGTATCGTCAATGGCAATTCGCGTGTCGACGCTATCGCGCGTTGTCCCGGGAATAGGACTTACAACACATCTCTCCTCTTTGAGCAGAGCGTTCATTAGCGTCGATTTTACGACATTGGGACGACCGACGATTGCAACCTTGATTCCACTTGCCTCTCCATCTCCTGCGGGAAATTCGACGTCTTCAAAAGCAAGCTCAAGAAGTTCGGCGATTTGAAAACGCTGAATGGCAGAGATCGCAATCATCCGAGGAATTCCAAGCGAGTGAAACTGGTGAAGGGCGTGCACTTCTTGCAAGTTGTCGATCTTATTGACTGCAAGACAAACAGGTGTTTTGGTTTTAAGAAGAAGTTTTGCTACCTGTTCATCGGCAACGGTTACACCTGCGCGTGAATCGACAAGCATCACAATCACATCAGCTTCTTGTATGGCAATCTCAGTCTGACGGCGCACCTCTTCTTGAAAGGGAATTTTGGATCCCGAATCGAGGCCCGCTGTATCGATCACCTCAAATTTTTGGCCAAAAAAATCCGCCTCCGCGTAGATGCGGTCGCGCGTCACCCCTTCTTGGGAGTCGACAATTGCGATCTTCTTTCCACAGATCGCATTAAAGAGGGCCGATTTGCCCACATTGGGGCGACCGACAATTGCAAGACGTAGTAGCCGTGACATAGTGGCAAGGATCATACGGGATCGGCGCGATCTTTGAAAGAAGAACGGTTTGCTAAACAGTAAAATTTTTACTTTACTCGAAAAGAGGAAGAAGTGATGAACGATGAATGATGAGTGCTAAACTGAAGAAAGAAATCCGAAAACGGGCACGCAATCGGTTGTAACGTTCACGCCCTGAGAGATCCCCTGTCCATTCATCGCTTCTTGTCTTCTGATCAAATATTGAACAGTTTCAAGATCCGACCCTAGTCCTTTATGAACCAAATCCGAAAAGCTGGAAAAGCTGCTCCTGGAGCTGCGGCTGATCTTGGTATCTTATCTCGATTAAAAACCTGATTTTCTCTGGAGAGAGAGTAGCTCCATATTTTCGAAGAAGCAGGATGACCCCATAGGGCGCTTTGGCAGTGAGCGCACATCTCAAGCTATTAAAAGGGGAATCATCATTAATCGGCGCAATGCCCACTTCAATCAACTTGTCCAAAAGATCAGCCACGTCTGGAGAATCGTTATACCGGTACGCGATGGATCCAAAATTATCAGAAAATTCCCCATTGGGAGGCTGAAAAGCGCGCACTTCAGGTTGTCTTTTCTTCATAAGATCAAGGACAGCTATCACATACTCCACAGTCAGTGGCTCAACATTTTCGTGAGTATCATAGGTGTAACAAATACGTCTTGTCAGTGCATATAAAAAGCTGCTCAGGTCATCAGGAGCAATCTTGACATTGGTTTTCTCGATAAAAAATTTCACAAGTTCAAGAGGACCGCGTAACAAAAATTGTCTCAAGTAGAATCCCGGAGGGAGCTTCTCCCCTTTTTGTTCAACAAGGAAGCGAATAATTTCAGCAAGGCGTTTTTGCGGTCTTATGTCATATTCTACTAGTAGTGGCACAAATGTTTCGGGAGGCTCTCCATATTTTAGGATCAGCTCAAGCGCTTCCTTGCAAAGTACCGCATCACTATGGTGCGCGCATTCACTTAGCATAAGAGTACTAGTGTGGATGTGAATGAATTTAGGTTGCTTAAAGGGAATCCGATCAAACGTGGCAATCACGTCGCGAGGAGCACTACTCTTCAGCTTCGAACAATAAAGCGGATACCCGGTGATGTAATTCAATGTCTGGCCAGTTCCTCGGTCACCACAGGCATAGAACATCTCAAGAATTCGGTCGGCAAATGCCTGACTGGAAAGAAGTATTTCATGCAACGCTTCACAGGGTGTTGGACTATTTTCGCGCATCGCATTTACTACTGGACGTGTGTATCTTGTAAAGCA
>JBIOJU010000046.1:0-8139 GCA_044451165.1 Chlamydiales bacterium
CCGGGCTACATTCTTCTTGCAACCAAAAACGGCGTTGTGAAAAAGACAGAGCTTGAGCAGTTTAATTCGCCTCGTCGGAAAGGGGTTTATGCGATCAACATCGACGAGGGAGATGAGGTGATTGCAGCGCGTCTTACAAAAGAGGGAGAGCAGATCATGCTCTTCACAAAAAATGCGATGGCAGTGCGCTTCGACCAGGGACAGGTAAGGCCTGTGGGAAGAGTTGCACGCGGCGTAAAAGGTGCCACACTTCGCAATGAGGAAGATAGAGTCATCTCCTGTGAAATTGTTGCAAGTGAACAAGAAAGCATTTTGGTTGTGTGCGAGAACGGCTATGGTAAACGGTCACTCGTTGAAGATTTCCGCCAGACAAACCGTGGTGGTGTCGGCGTCCGCTCAATTCTTACAAGTGAACGCAACGGTCTTGTGATTGCAGCTCTTTCCGTGACGGACGATGATAGCGTTGTCATGATGTCTAATTCTGGACAGACACTCAGAATTTCGATGAAAGATGTCCGCGTCATGGGCCGGTCAACACAAGGAGTCAAACTCGTGAACCTGCACGAAAATGACAAATTGGTTGCAGTCCAGAAGCTAGAACACGTCAAAGAAAAAGAAGTTTTAGAGCAAAAAGAATAAGAAAAGAGGAAGAGGATCGGGCTCGCACGCGGGCACGGGCGCGGGCGCGAAAGAGAGAAAGATTATTTTTCGAATCTTATCTGACTACAAGTAGGGCATGAATGCGATCGCAGATAAGGTGGTGCATCCCTCTTTCTTTCGTGGCCGGGTGCGTGCCCGATCTTTTCTTCAATGGTGTTTATGTTTATTACTTTTGAGGGTGGTGAAGGTGCTGGCAAGTCGACGCTCATGGAGCGCCTCTACGAGGCTTTGAGAGCTCGGGGTAATGCTGTGTTAAAAACACGCGCGCCTGGAGGAACACGTGCCGGCGAGATGATGCGCGCGCTCCTTTTGAATAAGGAGGGGGTCTCCCTTGTTCCGCGAGCAGAACTCCTCTTGTTTCTTGCCGACCGCGCCCAACATGTTGCCGAGGTCATCGCACCTGCCCTGAAAAGAGGGGAGATCGTTCTCTGCGATCGGTATAACGATTCCACCATTGCATATCAGGGCATTGCGCGTGGGTTGGGAGAAGAGGAGACGAAAAAACTCTGCCGCTTTGCAACAGATGGACTTGAGCCAGACCTCACCTTTTATCTCGATCTTGATCCCGCGATTGGTCTTAAACGTTTGGAGCAAGCAAAAAATGGTAAAGATAGAATCGAAGCAGAAAAGCTCTCCTTCCATGAAAAAATTCGCGCAGCATTTCACCAGATTGCAACAAAAGAAAAGACACGCTTCCGGATCTTAGATGCCTCAAAGACCAGCGACCAAGTTTTCACCCATGCCATGGAGGTGATCGATGCTCTTCTCGCATCTTCTCGGTAATCCAGCTGCAAAAGAGCAGATCACCACACTCCTTGCAAAAAAATTGCTGCCTCCCGTTCTTCTTTTCACAGGCCCGAAAGGGGTTGGAAAAGCGCTTTTTGCGCGCGCGCTAGCAGAAAAGCTTCTTGCGACGTCAAAAGGTCAGCCACCCGATCTTCATTTCTACGCTCCTTCAGGAAAGGCGGGGATCCATACAGTCGAAACTATCCATGAACTGCAAAGCGAGATCCCGCTTCCTCCGTTTGAAGCACCATGCAAGGTGTTTATCCTCGAGGAGGCCGAAAGGATGCTGCCCGCCTCATCAAACGCTCTACTCAAAACGCTGGAAGAGCCTCCCGATGACAGCTACTTTTTGTTAATTACAAGCCAACCTGAACAGATCTTGCCAACTCTTCTTTCTCGCTGCACAACTATTCGTTTCTTTCCTGTGCCACAGGTCGAGATTGCAAAATTTGTTGAAAAGAGATTTGCGATCTCAAAAGAAGAAGCAGAAATCATTGGCGCGCGCGCGCAAGGCTCTGTTGGAAAAGCCTGTCAACTCGTAGAAAAAAAAGAGAGCCGTTTGCCCGAGCTTGTAGAAGAGATCTTCGAAAAAAGAAATCCTACAGCCGTGCAGGAAATAGGGGAAGATGAAGAGGAGGATCTATTCGAAGAGATCGCCCTCTACTTCCGCAGAAAAAATCCCACAAAACTCTTGAAATTACTCCCGCTACTTGCGAAAGCGCGCACAGCACGCGAGCGCCACGTCAAACTCGCAGCTGTCGTGCAGTATTTACTGGTGGAACTTGAGGAAGGAGGGCGACCGCTTCTGGCCAGCATTCTGTCATGAAGCGGCTGTTTCGATCATTGTGATATTCGTTGTTGGCGACCGGCGTGATGTTTTGGATGATAGTATGTGCGGTTGCATTCAACTCTAGCTCCGGCAGATTAGCAGTATAACTCTCTTGGGTTGCAAATACCTGCTCCAGTTTTTCCAAACCTTCATTTGCAATACGGACAGTACGTAGACGTTGAATGTGATCTCGAATATTTTCTGTGAACAGTTCTGGCACTGGATTTTCGCGATCTCTACCAAAGGCGAAAAGGTAGATTAGCTTATTCAGCTGAAATTGTCGGATACTAGGGTCTTCAATGTTTTCAGGGACATCTTTGTGAGCGTCAATTGCCGCTTGATTCTCCAAAACAGCATCAATATCTGCTCGACCTATTTGCTCTACAACGTTGTATGCCGCTGCACCTAACGCAATATTAGCCGTCTCTCGTTCATAAGTCTCAAAGGTCGCAAATAAGGTCTCAAGCCTGCCCTGAATTTCATTCCTGATTCCAGCAGCACGCATACCTCGAATTGACTCTCGAGTCCCTGATTTGAAAAAATCGGGTAGCGGCGCCTCGCGGTACCTCCCGTAGGCATAGAGGTAGACCGCCTTCTCCATTACAAATGGCATTATCTCCCAATCAGCCCCTTCAAAACGCTCTCTTACCACCGGCGTCCTCGTTGCTTCTGGCAACACATCATTAAGAATAAGACGCGCTCCTTGCAGCCGCGGGGTTAGCTCAGGGTAGAAATGCTCCTTGATAGCCGAGATTGCATAAAGAACAGCCAGAGCGACCAGAATGACAAGGCCGACCGTGCGCATGAAAACGTCGGTATCAAATCCCTCTGCCCATGGGGCGTTAAACGCAAAGCGGGGGATCTCTTGAACTGGTTGTGCAGCTACTCTATGCATTAGCGTCCTTGTGGAGTGAGAAGACCAACCATTTGAGCGATTTTCGCAACTCCCTTGAGTGTCACGACAGATATATGCCGAACTTCACCATCTATTTGCATCGTAGTTGCCGCAGTATAGCCCTCTTCGGGATGATCTAAATTCGCGATATTATCTCTTTCATCGCCCTGAAGCGTTGCATTTAAATAATCGCAAAGTTCCACCAGGTCGTTGTCATAGGCAAGGCGCGTGTGAATCGCTGAAACAAGGCGCGGCGCTGTATAGTTTTCACGCAAGACCGCTCGCATCTGATCTGGAGTTGCATTTCCTGCGTACATTCCACCGTCCTTTGCATGTGGATCATTTAAACTGAGCGGGTCTTGACTCAACCCCCACTCTCTTCCAATGTGCCTGCGCATGCGGTTAATCACATGGAAGTTTTCTTCCCCCTGAAAATGTTGCAGAAGAAGATCTTCTTTAAGCGCCTGGGCAAAGAGAAGACACCTATCTTTTACAGTTAAAGTGCGCCCAAGAAGAAAGAGAAGCTGTCTCTGAGACTCTTCAAGTCGGCGAGGCGGGCATCCATGGGCCGCTGCATCTGCAATTTGAGAAAGAGCAACCTGTTTCTTATGAAGAGGAACATGTGGTTTTCGAAGCTGACATATGATGTGTTTCGCAACAAGTTCTATTCTGTTGAAATATTCGGGTGTGCAGCTGCCCCATGTAGATCGGGCTTTAATAAATTCAACATAGTTATTACGGAGCGGGCGGTCCTTTAATTGTAATAGTTCGACTGCTCTGGTCTGTCCTGATCGACTCGCCGCCTCGCGCGCATAATAATGCGCCCGTTCTTTCCTGTAATCGGGTAGGAAGCCATAATCTTTGCAATTTTCCCTAATATGCCCTGCTATAAAAAGATTTACAGCACGCAGTTCCGATTCGAAAACTTGGTCGTATTGATCGAGAATCTGATCGACTCTTACCTGGCTCACATCTTCATCAAGCAGATTGATGATATCTTCGATCGCAGGTGGTGCGGCGCTGATCTCCTTCTGATTGATGATGAGCCCATGGGTCGCAGCTGCTGCTGTCCGCACGGCAGCCTCATCTAACTGGCGGGCCGCCGCGGAGACTGGTTGTCTATTCGCGGGTCTATTCACTACACCATCACCAGCCGGCAGTCGAATCCCTGCACCTGCCTGTCGCTCTGGTTGGGCTGCATCAAAACCCAAATATTTAAAAAGAAGGGAGAGCCCATACAAGATTCCAACCACGACGATGATAACAAGGCCGACCGTGCGCATGAAAACGTCTGTATCAAATCCCTCTGCCCATGGGGCGTTAAACGCAAAGCGGGGGATCTCTTGAACTTGGTGTGCAGCGACTCTATGCATATTTCAAATTATTGTTGGTTTTGAAGTGATTAGTTTATCAGAACTAAACTTAATTAAAAAGCATAAGCTACCATGCAGGTAAAACTTGAAAAAAATTTTTTTTAATTCAAATAATCTTTTAGATTTTTTTGGACTGTCTACTATTCAATCAGCGGCTTTGGATCAACGAGAGAACCACTTTTTTTCTCAAATTCGTTCCCGAGAAAGCGCGCCGTTGGAAGAGAGGCGAGTGCAAAGACGACCGCCAGAATCCCTGCAAAGAGAGAGCTTTCTGCTGGACCTCCCAAGAGTAGAAAGAGAAAGATGCTAAGCATCGAGGAGGCGCCACGTCCCAGGCGCGAACCGATCCCATCGATGATGAGTTTTCCCTTCACTTGACCCTCCTGGTCCAGGGGGATAAACGCTAGCTCCTTGGTAGAATCAAAAATTGTGTACTTGGTCGCACGCCCTAAAACAAAGTGGAGGCTCCCCAAGAGAACAGCAAGGGAAAGGAAAGAGGAGCCTGGAAAGAATCCGGCATTACCAAAACAGATGACAGCAAAAAAGGCGAAGGTGACGATCACCATGAGCACAGGTGTGATGAGAGCGGATCTGCCCCATCCATAGGTTTGTAAAAGATAGGGCGTTAACACAAGGGCGAATAATGCTGTCAGAACTCCTGTCCAAAGAGAAAGGTTACCTAGATATTGACAATAGTCGGCAGGGGAGGGATAGGCATCCTTTAGAGTTTGTAAAAAAATCAGCTCTCCCAGGGCATAGGCGATGTATTCTGCTACGACAATGAAGAGAAGCGCCGTAAGATAGGGCGATTTCATCAGATAGCGCACGCTTGAAGAGAGAGAAAGAAGTTTTCTAGAAAATGGTTCTTTCTGTTTTCCCCGCTCATCCCGCCTTTGAGGTATGGGACTGCTTCCCTTTAATTTTTTGAAGAGAGAATCAAAGGCGAAAAGAGAAAGTAGTCCGCAGATCAAAAGAGACAATGTAAGAAGGTAGAGAGAGTGCTGCCATCGATGATGCGAGAGGGGAAAGAGATTCCAGCTTAGTTGTGAGGTACAAAAAACGGTGAGAGGACCCGAAAGAATCGTTCCTACACTACTTCCCAACATGAGAGGAGGATAGAAGCGTTTTGCCTCATCCATCGAAAGATGCTGATTAACAAATCCCCAGAAAAGCACAGAAAGAAGAGCCACTTTCCAAAGCTCAGACATGATGTAAAAAATCATATCGGGCCAGTGCGTAAAAATAACTTTAAATCGGGTGAGGCCAAATAGAAAGCCTAACTTTGTCTCGAGAACGCCTTGAATCGACTCACGATGGGGGTAGACCCAAAAGGCAAATACGAGAAAGAAAAGAAGAAAAAAGAGCATCGTTGCAGAAAAAATAAAGCGAAATGAGAAGGCGCGCATCAGCCTAGAAAGTGCCCAGGTGAGAATGATCGAAGCGGGGAAGGTGCCAAAGAGTTCAAAATAGGGGATAAACGCTGCGCTTCCACCTGTATCAGCCACGACTAGGGCATTGCGCATGCTGCGCAATATGCTGAAATTTACATTAACCAGGCAGACGAGCGCAAACATGAATCCAAAAAGTTTCCATTCGTCGCGCCTAATAGAAAAAGCAAGCTTTTTTAACATAAGCCCGATTGTAGGGAAGAGAGCAGCTTTTTCTCAACGAGATTGGTCAAAGCTTTGCACCGAGCTAAAAAAACATGATGTGAAGATAAATAATGATAAGAAGAACCTTTCGGCTTTGCCGATTGGCGCTGCGCCGAAAAATTTTTGTTGCATAAATCCATTCTTTAACCACCGAGCACACCGAGAGCACCGAGCAGAAGGAGGGGAAATTGGAGAATGGCCACGCTGGTCTTCCTATTATTTGCTCTTCATCTCGGCGCTCTCGGTGTGCTCGGTGTTTATTTTTTCCGATTCATCCAACAAAGCCTTCTAGAATTTGGATTTTTGGAGGATCTCTTTTTCGCCTTCTGCTCGTGCGACGAGGACGGCGCAGCAGCTATCGCTAAAGACGTTTACTGTTGTGCGGCACATGTCGAGCAGACGGTCGACGGCAATGAAGAGGCCGATGCTCTCTTCTGGCAGGCCGATCGATTTTAGAATGACGATCACGGCAACTAAGCTTCCTGCTGGTACTCCCGCGACTCCAAGCGATGTAATGAGAGCAAGCAGTAGCACAATGAACTGGGTGGTGATAGAAATATCGATTCCATATACCTGGGCAACAAACATAGCAGCGACGCATTCATAGAGAGCAGAACCCGAAAGATTGAGCGAAGTGCCGAGAGGAATCACCAGGCTTGAAATCCTATTGGAGACACCTGCTCTTTTTTCAACACAGTCGAGTGTGATGGGGAGTGTAGCTGTGGAAGAACTCGTTGAGAATGCTGTGATGAGCGCAGGAGCCATCGCGCGAAAATGATTTAAAGGACTCACGCGGCCGACAAATTTGAGAAGTAGTGGCATCACAACGAAGGTGAAAAATCCAAGCGCAAGTAGAACGGTGATCGAAAAAAGAAGTAGAGATTTCAATGATTCAAGTCCTGTGGTTGCAAAAACCTTTGCAACAAGGAAAAAGACTCCGACCGGCAAGACTTTCATGATCATGTGTGTGATGCCAATCATCGCTTGAAAAACACCCTGCCAGAAAGTGCGCTGCGTTCCCGAATGATGCGAATCGATTTTTGTGAGTGCAAAGCCAAAAATAAGAGAGAAAAAGATAATTCCAAGCATCTGCCCTTGCGCCATCGCTTGTACGATGTTTGTAGGGATGATCTGCAGGAGAAGATCGGTGAAGGTATTCAGTTTATGATCGGTTAGCTGCTCCTGGATCTTTGCAAATTCTTGCGCACGCGCTGCAAGTTCAGTGGCGTGCTCGCTATTTCCTGGAGTTAAAACATTGACAAAGAGAAGGCCCGTGAGAACTGCAAGCAGCGTTGTGCAGATGTAAAACCCAAAAGTTTTAAGACCCACTTTTCCGATTTTCCCCTCGTCTCCAATCCTGGCAATCCCTGTGATAATAGAGGAGAAGACAAGAGGCACAATGATGAGTGTCAGCGATTTAATGAATAGTGTGCCGAGCAGGTCATAGATCGAAAAAAAGGTAATGCCGAAAAGCGTTTTTGTCGTGCCCGTCATCGAGCCACATGCAACGCCCAGCCCAATAGCTACAAACACCCACCAAGGGGAGATCTTTTTCTTCATAATCGCATTTTGCCCATTCCTCCTTTAATTCACAAACAAACTCAAGTGAGAAAGAAAAAGAAAGAAAATCCCACCACAGAGTCGCAGAGGAAGATGAGGTAGCACAGAGTGGGGAGAGAAAGAGCTTTTTTTGTTTTGTTCTCCCCAAAACAAAAAGAAAACCTCTCTCTTACCTCTGTGCGACCTCATCTTCCTCTGTGTCTCTGTGGTAGGATTTTATCCCCCTCTTTCTTCCTCTGTACTGGCTCGTAACTTGCGCTTCTGGTAAGAACTGGCTCGTAACTTGCGCTTCTGGTAAGATAGGGCCAAAATGAAAAATTTACCTGAGAGCTAAAAATGGAAGAAATTCTTTTAAACGTCGAATCCAAAGAGCGACGTTTTGCA
>JBIOJU010000047.1:0-8078 GCA_044451165.1 Chlamydiales bacterium
GTGCTACCTCATCTTCCTCTGTGTCTCTGTGGTGGGATCTTTTCTTCCTTAGATGAGCTCTGAGGCGACAGAATCGTAGAAGAGCAGACCTTCGTTAGTGAGCTTAAGCTGGTTTTGACTCAGGGAGAGCCAGCCCCTTTTTACCAAGGTAGCTATGGTTTCTAAAGTTAGAACTGGAAGGGCTCCATGTTTCGCTTCGAACTCGCCGAGTGAAACACCTCGGAGAAGACGCAGCTCGACTGCCAAAAGTTCCAGAATGTTGTGTGGGTGTGTCAGCTTCTCTTCGAAATCGACAGGGGATTGATCTTGCTTTAATTGCATTTCATAGGCGTTGAGATCGGCAACATTACGGTACCTCTTTCCTTTCCAATGGCTAAAGGCGGAAGGGCCAAAGCCAAGAAAAGGACGGGCAGTCCAGTAACCGGTGTTATGAACAGACTGATATCCCTTTTTTGCAAAAGCTGAAATTTCGTACCGTTCATACCCTATATTTTCAAGGTGCGTCACAGCCATTTCTAGCATCTCTAGGTTCTCATCGGGAGAGGGGAGCAGGGGCTGCAGTTTTTGCTTCCTCTTGAAAAATACGGTCTCCGGTTCAAACGTGAGGTTGTAAAGGGAGATGTGCGATAAAGGAAGCTGCGAAAGTTGTCTCAGTGTATTTTCAAATGAGCGGGGAGTCTGTTTGGGAATCTCATACATGAGATCCAGAGAGAGATTTTGGATGCCAGCATCATAAATTGTTTCAAGAGTCGAGAGGGCCTCTTCGGGAGAATGCTTTCTGCCTAAAAGCCGCAAGATTTCTCTATCCAGCGACTGCACGCCAAGACTCATTCGATTAACACCGGTAGATGCGAAGGCGGAAAGAGTTTTTCCTTCTTCTGGGTTGGCTTCTAAAGTGATTTCGCAGTTGGGTGAAAGTTGCGCGCTATTTTGAATCCATCCCAATACCGTCCCGATCGCTTCAGGACCAAAAAGGGAAGGGGTGCCGCCGCCAAAGTAGATGGAAACAATCTCTTTACCTGCGAGTTTTGTGTGTTCGCGTTTCCATTCCAGATGAAGAGCTTGTAATAGTCTGTCTTTCAACTCCTGCTTGTTAGGCAGTACGAAAAAGTGGCAGTAGGGACATTTGCGCGAACAAAACGGAATGTGAAAGTAGAGAGAAACGAGATTATTGCCAGTCACTCGCGTCAGGATCTTCTAGAACGCCGCGTCGCCAACGGTTGCGATCTGAAAAGGGATCCTCCTCCTCTTCTTCCTCTTCAGGAGCTTCTTCCTCTCCTTCGCCTCCGCCCCCCCCACCTTCGGCAGCTTCTGACTCTTCACCGGAGCTGGTTTCCACCTCATATCCCTCAGTTTCCATTTCCAGGCCAGCTTCTGTGAGCCCTTCTCCTTCCATCTCCATGCCAGGCATGCTTGCTTCTTGAAAAGCGGGGCGCCCATGTGCAGGGCGTTTAGGGGGAGCAAACTCCTCCATTTCGCCATTTTCTTTCAGGAAGCGGAGTCTTTCTCGTTCCTCGTTGATTTTTTGTTGGAGGTTTCCGATCTCTTCTTTGTGTTTTTCGAGATCTTTTTTTGGTACTAGGCCGAGTTTTAACCACTGCTGTAGATCTTGCAGTTCTGTTTCTAGCTTTTTAAGTCTTTCACTTTTGATGTTCATCAAACACTCTCTTAAAAGGTTCCAACTTTTTTCTCAAATGCGGACACGATAACGAAAGGGAAATTTTCAATCCACGAAATTTAGAAACAAATATTTATTTTAATCTCAGGCGCAGTCTGCTATATGGCCTAGTTATGAGTCCAGATACTTTTTCATTTGCTAATTTGACCAACCTTGCAGCGTTAGAAACCCTCTATGAAAAATACACACAAGATCCGAGAAAGGTCGACCCCTCGTGGCGTCTTTTTTTTGAGGGGCTGGAGCTCGGTATTGCATCGGTACCCCTCACGTCTGAAAGGGGGAGCACAGATCTTCGCGTGCATGAGCTAATTTACGCCTATCGCACTTATGGCCATCTACTTGCCCATGTCAATCCTCTCGAGTCGAAGCAAAACAAAAAGGTTCCAGAACTCGAGCTGAACAATTTTGGTTTTACTGAAGCGGACCTTGATACAAATGTTCCTTCTATCGGGTTTCTTAAAGAAAAAGAGGTGCCTTTAAGAACTCTTGTGGACGCATTACAAACGACCTACTGTCGAACGATCGGCATCGAATACATGGATCTTGGGGAACCCAAGATTGAGAGTTGGATCCAGAAGCGGATCGAACCCTACTTTGCACTCAATCTGTCCTCAGAAGAGAAGATCGATATTCTGCATGCACTCAACAAAGCAGAGATCTTTGAATCCTTCCTTCATACTAAATACGTTGGACAGAAGCGGTTTTCTCTCGAGGGAGGAGAGACGATGATCCCGATGCTCGTCGGGCTGCTTGAAGAGGGTGCAGAAGAAGGAGTAAAAGAGGCAGTGCTCGGCATGGCACACCGCGGAAGGTTAAATGTGCTCGCCAACATTTTGAACAAATCCTACACAGATATTTTCCGCGAATTTGAAGATCATTACATTCCCAATCTCTGCGAGGGAACAGGCGATGTGAAGTATCATAAGGGATTTCGCGGGGCTTATCTCACAAAAAGTAGAGAGGAGATCAAAGTGACCCTCTCTCCGAATCCAAGCCATTTGGAGTCGGTCGACCCTGTCCTCGAAGGAGAGGTGCGTGCGCTCCAGGAGCTGCGAGGAGACAGGAGCAAGCGTAAAGAGGTGGTCCCCATTTTAATTCATGGTGATGCGGCGATTGCAGGACAGGGAGTTGTGTATGAGACAGTGCAGCTTTCGCGTTTAAACGGATACGCGACGGGAGGAACTCTTCACATCATCATCAACAATCAGATCGGGTTTACCACGCTTCCCAAAGACACACGCTCCACGCGCTATTGCACAGACATTGCACGCGCGTTTGGCTCGCCCGTATTTCATGTGAATGCGGAGGATCCAGAAGGGTGCGTTGCCGTTGCAAAACTTGCGATTGCGCTGCGTCAGACCTTTGAATGTGATGTTTTTATCGATCTTCTCTGCTACCGCAAATATGGACACAATGAAGGAGATGAGCCAACTTTTACTCAACCTCTTGCATATCGTCAGATTCATAGCAAGCAGTCGGTCCGTACGCTCTACCGCACACAGCTCATCCGCGCAGGAGTCATCAATGAAACAACAGCAGCGGCATTAGAAACCGAGTTCAAAGAGGGACTTCAAACAGCCCTTGAGTCGATTACATCCGTCGCCCCCACAAATGGTGAGGAGAAACCTAGCGCAAAGGGTGATCTTTTTGCAAAAATAGAGACAAGTGTCTGTGTAGAAAGATTACAACTCCTTGCTCGCACCTTTTGTCATGTGCAGGAAGGATTTCACATCCATCCCAAGATCCAGAAGCTGCTCGGTGAGCGGCTTGCGATGATGAGCAGCGATAAGGCTTCAATCGATTGGGGCATGGGAGAACACCTGGCTTATGCCACCCTTCTTACCGAAGGGGTCCACGTGCGCATCGCTGGACAGGATGTTAGGAGAGGGACATTTTCGCACCGTCATGGCGTCTGGGTGGATCAGAAGAGCGCAGAACACTATTTTCCTCTTTCCCATCTCGATCCTAAACAGGCTCTCTTCGATCTTTTTAATTCACCTCTCTCAGAGTTTGCTGCACTAGGGTTTGAATTTGGCTACACTCTTTTTTATCCCAACGCACTTGTGATCTGGGAGGCGCAGTATGGCGACTTTGTCAATGGTGGACAGATCATTATCGACCAGTATCTCTCTTCGTCTGAACAAAAGTGGAACCACACGAGTAATTTGACCCTATTTCTTCCGCACGGATACGAAGGGCAGGGGCCCGAGCACTCCTCTGCAAGACTGGAGCGCTTTTTGCAACTCTGTGGCGAGGAGAATATGCAGGTTGCAAACGTCACAACCCCTGCGCAACTTTTTCACCTTCTCCGCAGACAAGCTAAACGAGCCGTTAAAAAGCCGCTCATTTTATTTACGCCCAAAGCTCTCTTGAGACACCCTCAGTGTGTCAGTCGTCTGCATGATTTTACTGAAGGAACATTCGAAGAGCTACTCGACGATCCATGCCCGCGCGAGAAAACCGAACGGATTCTTTTTTGCAGCGGTAAAATTTTCTATGACCTCATGGCAGAGAGAGAGAGGAGAAACGCCTTTCATATTGCGATTTTGCGGGTTGAACAGTTATATCCACTAAATAGAGCAAGGGTGCAAGAGCTCCTGCAAAAATATTCTGGTTTTAAAGAGTGTATCTGGGTGCAAGAAGAACATGAGAATATGGGAGCGTGGGAGTATATGCGTCCTCTCCTAGACCGAGAGCTCGGAGGCAAGATGAGCACAAGGTATGTCGGACGTGGCAGGAGTGCTGCACCGGCAGCTGGCTCCTTTGCTCGACATAAAAAACAGCATCTCCAACTGCTGCAGGAAGCATTTGCATGAAAAAAGAGATTAAAGTTCCGCCTTTGGGCGAGTCGGTCAGTGAAGGGGTTGTCAGTAATATTCTGAAGCCTAACGGAGCCTATGTTCGAGCTGATGAGGAGATTTTGGAGCTCGAGACCGACAAGGTGAATCAGGTTCTTTATGCTCCTGCAACAGGTGTCTTATCCCTCGGGGTTTCGATCAATCAAAGCGTGAAAACAGGCGATATCATCGGATCTATCGAAACAGAGGCAAAAGAACCTCCTGCGGCATTAAAAGAAGAGCCCGCAAAGAAAGTAGAGGCGGAGCGTCCAGCCCCAGCAAAACTACCAGACTCTTCTAACGCACGCGTGATGGGAGAAGAGTTTGTTGCAGAATTAAAAACACCTCCTGCGCAGAAGATACGCGAAATGCCACCCAAAGAGATCAAAGAGAGCGTGGCAAGGCCCTCTTCTGCATCTCAAGAAAAACCTTCAAAAGCAGTCATCGACGAGACAAAGGTGTCGCGCAAAAGAATGAGCACATTAAGACGCGTGATTGCACAAAGACTTGTTGAAGTGAAGAATACCACTGCGATGCTCACGACCTTCAATGAGATCGACATGAGTGCTGTGATCGATATTCGCACGAAGGAGAAAGAGAATTTTGCAAAGCGGTATGGCGTCCGTTTAGGCTTTATGTCCTTTTTTGTGAAGGCGGTTGTAGCTTCCCTCAAAGCGATTCCCGAGGTCAATTCCATGATCGATGGTGATGAGATTGTGACATTCAAAAGCTATGACATCGGTGTTGCGGTTTCTACTGAAAAGGGGCTCATGGTGCCTGTCCTACGAGAGTGTGATAAGCGCAGCTTTGGCGAAATTGAAAAGGCCATTGAAAATTATTCAAAAAAAGCACGCGACGGGACGATTGCTGTGGATGATCTGCGCGGGGGAAGCTTTACCATCACCAATGGCGGCGTGTTTGGATCGCTTCTCTCAACGCCCATTCTCAACCCTCCTCAGAGCGCAATTTTGGGCATGCACACGATCGTTAAACGTGCTGTTGTTGTCGGGGATGAGATTGTCATTCGCCCCATGATGTACGTTGCACTTAGCTATGATCATCGCGTGGTGGATGGAAGGGAAGCTGTGCTCTTTCTCGTTCAACTCAAACAGATTTTGGAAGAGCCAGCAAAACTCTTCCTGGAAGCGTAGTATATGGATGAATTTGATCTTGCGGTGATTGGATCGGGGCCCGGTGGCTATGTTGCTGCGATTCGCGCAGCACAGCTTGGCCTTAAAACCGTCTGTATCGATAAAAATTCTGCTCTCGGCGGCACTTGTCTCAATATCGGATGTGTTCCCTCAAAAACACTTCTCCACTCCACAGAGCTTTTCTGGAAACTTCTTCACGAGGGAAAAGAGCTCGGAATACAGGGAGAGAAGCTGATATTTGATTTTCCAGCCCTCATGAAGCGTAAGGAAGCGGTAGTGAAGGGATTCAACGAGGGGATTGACGCCCTTTTAAAAAAAAATCAAATTCAAGTGCGTACAGCACATGCAACACTCCTCTCTTCCACCAGTATTCAGGTGGGGGAGGAAAAGATCGCAGCAAAAAACATCCTGCTCGCAACCGGCTCGGAGCCGATTTCACTCCCTTTTCTTCCATTTGATGAGAAACAGATTCTCTCCTCTACCGGTGCGCTGGCGTTAGATAAAATCCCAAAGAAACTCATTGTGATCGGTGCTGGAATTATTGGAGTGGAGCTCGGCTCTGTCTATCAGCGGCTAGGTGCGCAAGTCACTTTTGTCGAATTCATGGAGAGGATCTGTCCCACACTCGATGACTCTCTTTCGAAAGGCCTCTATGAGAGCTTGATGAAACAGGGATTAGTATTTCATCTCAGGAGCAAAGCGGTCTCATGCGAGCGGTCAGGTGGAGAGATAAAACTGACCGTAGAAAAAGGAGAACAAAAATTTGTTCTTTCAGGGGATACCGTTCTTGTTTCTATCGGCCGCCGGCCGTATACAGATCGGCTGGGTCTCGAGCAGGTAGGCATTAAACCGACAGAAAAAGGATTTATTCCTGTCGATGGATGTTTTCGCACGACACAACCCAATATTTTTGCCATCGGAGATCTGATCGACGGACCTATGCTTGCGCATAAGGCCTCAGAAGAGGGGGTAGCCGTTGCAGAAATTCTTGCCGGCATGAAGCCGCGTATCGAGTACTTAGCAATACCAAGCGTTGTATACACCTATCCGGAAGTCGCATCTGTAGGAATGACAGAAGTCGAGGCAAAAAACTTTGGTTTGAATGTTCTCTCCGGGCTTTTTCCCTGCAAATTCAATACGCGTGCGCGGTGCACTCATGAAGAAGAGGGATTTGTGAAGATCCTTGCAGATAAAGAAAAGGGTCGCATTCTCGGTGTACACATTTTGGGTGCGCACGCTTCAGAACTCATCGCACTAGGTGCACTCGCCCTGCAGAACCACCTGACTGCGCTCGATCTCGCTCACACCCCCTTTGCTCACCCCACCCTATCAGAATCGCTCAAAGAGGCCGCTCTCGCACTCCACCAGAGAGCAATACACAAATAACAGAAGATGAAGAAGTGATGAACGATGAGTGCGGAGTGATGAGCATAAGAGAGCAGCGGAAGAGAGTTTTACACGCACAATTCTTTCTTCAGTTCATCACTCATCATTCATCGTTGCTTTCTAGTAGCTTTGGGATTGGTATTAGCTTGATGCTGGTCTTTTCTATTTCTATCTTTTGCTCTATACGCTAAAGAAAAAGAAGAATTCTATGATTACTCTAGGATGTTGCGTAAAAATTCCCGACGGCCGCATTGCCCGCGTGAGGAAGAAAGACGGCAGAAAATATGTGGTGCGTGTCCGAAGAAAAACCAGCAACACGCACCAATTTCTAAAGTTTGAGGCGAACAAGCTGAAATTGGTTAAGTGTCCAAAAGGATGGATGAGTCAAGAAGGGTACAATCGCTATCTTAAGATAACGCTCGCGAAAATGAAGGCGCGCATGATCACGAGATCTAAAGGACCAGCATGAGAGAGCAAGAAGCACAAATTAAAATCCAAAATTTTAGAGAAGCGACGGGCAAGGATGCACACCGGTTTTTAGAAGAAATAAAGCTTCATAGCTACAAAACACTTTGGACCTATGTGGTTAATGGCATATTGGCGATATGGCTCATCGGTCAGCCTTTTATGCTAGATTATAAGAGCGCGGCTCTAATGAAGAGTGATATCAGATCTGGTCTCATTGTCATTCTTGTAGAAATAGTGGCATTTGTTCCTCGATTTGCTTTGCTCAGGTGGGGTACAGCTGTTGTAGCGTTTTGGTTATTGCTTGCACCACTGATATTTTGGTCGCCAACTCCTACTACTTATTTGGTTGATACATTAATGGCTTGCTTATTCATAGCATTTGCCATACTCATTCCCGGACTGCCAGGGCGGGCTGGCACACATTTGGCTGGACCAGACAAACCGCCTGGCTGGTCATACAATCCTTCCTCATGGATTAGGCGTTGGCTCGGCATTGCTCTAGCCGTGCTTGGCTTCTTCCTCTCGCGATATTTAGCAGCTCATCAGCTAGGTTATATA
>JBIOJU010000048.1:0-7884 GCA_044451165.1 Chlamydiales bacterium
GGGTTGTGGCGAGCCGGTAGGGACTTTCATAACAGATCGAGGTACCCGGGTCGGAGAGGCGAGCCGTACGGACGCGGGTGAGCCCACCGCTCTTCTTTGGAAGAAAACTGATGAGTTGAAACTGTGCAGCAGAAAATCCTGAAAGAGTCAGTGCTGCAATTGCGGCGCATGGCCCGGGGATCGGGATCACAGAAAGCTTCTCTTCGATGCATTTTTGGACAAGAATCTCTCCGGGATCGGAGATGAGAGGAGTCCCCGCATCTGTAATGAGGGCGATTTTCATCCCAGCCTTAAGGTCACGGGTGATCTCGTCGCATCGTTTTTTCTCATTGAATTTGTGGTAGCTTCTCAGTGGCTTTTGGATCTCATAATGCCTGAGAAGTTTCAGGCTATGGCGTGTATCTTCGCACAAAATGTAGTCGCACGTGCGCAGCACTTCAAGCGCTCGAAGTGTGATATCGGCAAGATTTCCAATAGGCGTCGCAACAAGAAACAACATATTTGTAGAAGTGATGAATGATAAGTGATGAGTGATGAACGGAAGAAAGTCGGGTCAAGGGTAATGTTTTCACGTTCCTATTCTTTCTTTAGCTCATCATTCATCACTCATCGTTCAACGTTTTCGCTTCTTTCAAAAAAGGTGGCACCCAGATTCGAACTGGGGAATGGGAGCTTTGCAGGCTCCTGCCTTACCACTTGGCGATGCCACCGGTAGAAGTATGCTCAATTGGGCGAAATGTGGTCTACAACAAATTGTTGTTTCAAAACAGTAATTTGTTGTGAACTGGATTTCTACATTTTGCTAACCTCGCAAGTATGATGAAAGAACATAGCTTTTCTTGGATCGCAGGCGTTCTTGGGATTGAAGCTCCAGGTCCTGGGGTCGTTCGTGGTATGGAGATCGATAGCCGGAAGGTGGGACCGGGCCAGCTTTTTTTTGCGCTCAAGGGTAAACAGGTCGATGGGCACAATTTTTTACGCGCGGTGGCGGCCACGGGCGCAGCAGCAGCGCTGGTCTCAAAGACCTATCAGGGTGAGAGTTTTGGGCTGCCGCTCTTTCGGGTAGATGATGTCGTTCAAGCACTTCAACTCCTTGCGAAACGGGAGACTGAAGAAAGAGGTGCGCCCATTGTTGCGGTGACGGGATCGGTGGGCAAGACGACGACAAAAGAATTTCTTGCACACCTTTTGCAGAACAAATTTCGCCTCATGAAAACTCCTGGAAATTCTAACTCTCAGGTCACCACACCTCTTTGTATTTTAAACGCTCCAAGTGATGTGAAGATGTTTGTCCTGGAGATGGGGATGACGGCAGCAGGAGAGATTGCCAATCTTGTCCAGATGGCTCCTCCCTTGCTTTCGCTCATCACACGAGTCGGGGCGGCGCACATCGGAGGATTTCTAGAGGGGATCGAGGGGATAGCAAAGGCGAAGGCAGAAATCTTCTCGCATCCGAAAACAGAATTTGGTCTCTATAACGCAGCCAATCATCAGTTCAAAATCTTGAAACAAACAGGAAAATGCAAAAAACACTCTTTTGCCTATGAGGAGATCTGCAAAGAGCCTGCAGATTTTGTTTTAAAAAAGAGCGGCGAACAGTTTTACATAGTAGAGAAAAACGTGAAAACTTCTCTTTTCTCACTCCCTTTTCACGCCACGCACCTGTGCGAAGATTTTATCGCGGCGGCGTCTGGAGCAAGACTCCTCGGTATCGGATGGGAGGAGATTTTTGCACTTGCACAAACACTTGCTCCCTATAAGTCTCGCTTTGAACGCATCGAGAGAGGAGGGGCTATTTTCATCAACGATGCCTATAACGCGAATCCGGTTTCGATGCGCGCAGCCTTTGCAAATCTGCCTCCTCGCAACAAGGGCGGGCGTCGGATTGCAGTTCTTGCGGCGATGGCTGACCTGGGTGCTGAATCGGAACGTTACCACCGCGAGATTGGTGAGGAGGCCTCGAAGCTTTTTGATCACCTGCTCTGCTTAAGCGAGGAGTGCCTGCCGATGATCGACATCTTTACAAACGCTGGGCTGCCTGCGGAACACTTCTCTTCTGTGGATGAGATGCGTGCGCGCCTCTTTGCTCTTGTAGGGGCGGAGGATGTTGTTCTCATTAAAGGCAAAAATTCCCACAACCTCTGGAAAATCTTAGAGTAGTAAAACGAAGAGGAAGCAAGCGAGCATGCGCGCACTACTACATGCATTTCCGAGCGGCCAGATAACATGATATGCAGGATAAATAACGATATAAAGGATGAAGAATACGTAGGAATTTCATTCGAACTATTTTTCCTATCGTTCATATCATGTTTTTTACTCGCTCGCTTCATAACGCCGACTATTCTGGGCTTTGTTGCATAAATCCATTCTTTAACACCGAGCACACCGAGAGCACCGAGCAGAAGGAGGGGGGGATTGCAGGATGGCAGAAAGACCACGCTGGTCCTATTATTTGCTCTTATCTCGGCGTTCTCGGTGTGCTCGGTGGTTATTTTTTCCGATTTATGCAACAACGCCACTATTCTGCAATTTGTCATCGTGCACGAGCCGATCTTTGCTTGAAGGTTCCTTCTCTTGTGATTTGTGAAATAAATCGCTCTTCGCTTATTGTTCCGGTTACCGATGCTGCTCTTCCTCACCCAATTTTTACATAGTGTGTACGGGATTAAAGTCCCGGCAGTCTTTACTTATTCGTCGACGCGGATGATGCTTGCGATGGTGACAACGCTTATCTTGACAATCTTCTTGGGACCGCGATTAATAAAAAAACTTTATGAGCTTAGGACGGGTCAGTCGATCCGCGTAGAAGATTGTCCGATGCTGGCTGAACTACACCAGAAGAAAAAAGACACCCCGACCATGGGAGGAATTCTCATCCTCTCTTCAATGCTGATCGCACTTTTCATCTGGATGGATCTGCGGAGTAGCTATACTCTTCTTCTTTTCGTCGTAACAATCTGGTTGGGATTGGTTGGAGGATACGATGATTATTTCAAGCTAAAATACAAAAATTCCAAAGGCCTTGCACCAAAAAAGAAACTCTTTTTTCAGATGCTTCTTGCCTCACTTGTTGCACTCTATCTGTTTGTGCCCTCTGTGACCGAGTCGCTCCATCGAGGAAAATGGTTCGCGCCTCCCGTAGCAAAAGAGCAAATCGTGCAAAAAGCAGTAGTGAAAACGCTTGCTCTATCCACAGAAGAGTATGCTGGCCGCTACTATATCCCCTTTTATAAAGAGCCCCTCTTCATTCTCTCGGGTAGTCTTCTTGTCCTCGGCTTTTTCTTTACCCTCTTTGTTCTAGTAGGAACGTCTAATGCTGTGAATTTGACAGATGGATTAGACGGACTTGCAGCTGGCTGTCTTGTGATGGTCTCGCTTGTTTTTGCGGTTTTTGCATTTTTGTCTAGCAACATTGAGATAGCACGCTATCTCAACATTCTCTACATCGAAAATAGCGGTGAAATTGCAATTTATCTTTGCGCGCTCGCGGGAGCTTGCCTCGGATTTCTCTGGTACAACGGCTATCCCGCGCAGGTGTTCATGGGGGATACAGGCTCTCTTGCTCTCGGTGGTGTGGTTGGTCTATCTGCAATTTTACTTCGAAGAGAACTTCTTCTTGCTCTCGTGGGCGGAGTTTTCGTGGTAGAAGCGCTATCTGTGATCATCCAGGTGGCAAGCTACAAGTTTCGCAATCGCAAAAGAGTCTTTCTCTGTGCTCCGATCCATCACCATTTTGAATACAAGGGATGGCCAGAAACTAAGGTAGTTTTGCGGTTCTGGATTGTAACTCTTATGCTCGCAATTTTGGGAATGATCTCCCTCAAATTTCAGTAGAGGAAGTGCTATGAGGGCGCTTGTTTTAGGGTTGGGGATTAGTGGAAGAGCGGCAGCAGAGTTTTTGCTGGCGCGCGGGTTTGCTGTAACAGCTGTTGAGAAGAGCGAGAAAGTGCTCGCATCGAACGACGTTGAAAACCTGCACCAGAAAGGTCTTTCTATTCTTCCGGAATCTGAGATCGACCTAAAAAAATTTGCTCTTTTTGTCCCCTCACCCGGGGTTTCAAGCGAGCACCCTCTTTATCTCTCTGCACAAAAAGCCAAGGTGGAGATTATCGGTGAGGCGGAACTCGCATTTCGCACCATGGCACAGTCTGCCGTTGCAATCACAGGAACAAATGGGAAAACAACGGTTACACTTCTTGTCCAGCATCTTCTCAACTCCTGTGGAAAGCGCGCGAAGGCGCTCGGCAATGTCGGTGAGCCTCTTACCCGCTATTTCTTAAGTCCGGATCCTGATGAACTGGTTGTTGCAGAGCTCAGTTCTTATCAGCTTGAGACGATATCGAGTAGGGTATTCCATGCCGGTGTCATTTTGAACATCACACCCGACC
This sequence comes from Chlamydiales bacterium, assembly GCA_044451165.1. Taxonomy (GTDB): domain Bacteria; phylum Chlamydiota; class Chlamydiia; order Chlamydiales; family Rhabdochlamydiaceae. The sequence goes on from JBIOJU010000048.1 coordinate 4,392, forward strand.
ATCTCGACCGGTATCCCTCGATGCGCGAATATGCTGAGGCAAAATGCCGTCTACAAAACTGTCTTAAACCCGCAGCACCTTTTTTTGTTTATGAAAAAGTCGCTCATGAATTTGGGACGCTTCTCTCTTGGGACAACCTTTTCACCTTTGGTTTGAGAGAGAGCTGCCATTTCTGGACCGATAAAGAGAAAATCTATGAACCGGGGGGAGTTGAATACATATTGCCCGCTCAGTATAGAAAGATGGGAGAACATGAGAGTGAAAATCTCCTTGCAGCCTGGCTGCTTGTCAAGCAGTTTGGAGTGGAGTTTTCACAATTTGTTCAGGCGCTGGACAGTTTCAAGAAGCCGCCCCATAGAATCGAGTTTGTCCGAGAAGTTGCAGGTGTTGTCTATTACGACGACAGCAAAGGAACTAATCTGGATGCTACGATTCAGGCTGTTAGGGCGATGGAAGGGCCGGTGATCTTGATCGCAGGAGGTGTTGACAAGGGAGCATCCTATACGCTATGGGAGCCTCTGTTCAAAGGACGGGTAAAAAAAATCATTGTGCTCGGGGAAGCGGCGAAAAAGATCGCACGAGAATTAGAAAGCGCTTTTCTGATCGAAATGGTAGGATCTCTTGAAGATGCGGTCCGCCTCGCATACAAGGAGGCGTCGAGGGGAGATTGTGTGCTGCTCTCTCCCGGCTGCTCGAGTTATGATATGTTCCGCGATTATGCTCATCGCGGTGAAGAATTTAAACGTTATGTCTTGGGCCTTGCCCAATAAAGAGAGGAGTAGAAAAACATGAATCGCAAAGATCTCATCATCGTTGCCGTGCTCATCAATGCCGGTCTTATGGCTGTCTTTTTTGTAAGTGCTCTCAAGTCAGATGGTTCTACTGACGAAATAGCGGTAGCAAACTCATCACTTCCATCCGCCATCTCTGAAATTAAAATGGTGCGCGATGCATCTTCTCCTACAGATGAGATCGATCAAATGTTAAAAGAGCACCATCAGAATCTGCTACCTACATCGGCTGTCTCTGCCGCTTCAGCGAATCCTGCGCTGCCTACCACAGCTCCTCTTACCGCGCCTATGTCTGCACCCAACTTCGCAGATGATTTAAAGGCGATCTCATTTCCTGAAAACAGTGCAGTAGTGGCGCCTGTAGTTCCGCCCCTTGCAGCAGCCCCTACTGTGTCCACCAGCGAAGTGACGGTAAAGAAAGGAGATGTTTTAGAAAAAATTGCGCGTCTCAATGGCGTGAGCGTTGAAGAGCTTATGAAAGCAAATCATCTCGCCACAACTCGTCTCAAAATCGGACAAAAACTTCAGATCCCTGCCAAAAGCGGCGGCAAAAGTTCTTCAACAGCCGCACACTCTTCTTTTCCAAAAGCAGATGAGAGTGGAGCACAATACTACATCGTAAAAAATGGCGACAATCCATGGACGATTGCCGTGAAGAATCGTCTCAAGGTAGAAGAGCTTTTAAAACTGAATGAACTTGACGAAGAAAAAGCGCGCAGGCTCAAGCCGGGCGATAAGCTGAGAATTCGTTAACGAGAAACATGACCCGCTCGTCATCTGCTCTCCTTTTTTGCGTCCTACTGCTGTTTGCAGTCGGACTTGTCATGGTATTTAATACCACCTCCGCAGAAGTACTAGACAGGGGGCTAGATCGCAATACGGCTCATGCGCTCATCAAACAGATTGCCTATTCTGTAGTCGGAATGATCGGGGCTTTTCTCGTTTGGAAAACAGGGTACAGGCAGCTGCTAACGTGGAGCGGACCACTTCTTCTCATCGGGACATTCTTTCTTATACTCGTCTACATTCCGGGTGTGGGATTACAGCTGAACGGAGCTAATCGCTGGATCAATGTATTTGGGCACTCTTTCCAGCCTTCTGAAGTGGTAAAATACTTGATCCCTCTCTATGCGATCTCAGTTCTCTGCTCCACCGACAATGTATCGCTTAAAGATTTTCTCAAGCTTCTCGTTAAAATCTCTATCCCAATCGCGCTCATTTTACTCGAACCGGACAATGGCACTGTCTTCATTTTGCTTATGACGCTGGTTGTTCTCTGCATCATGACGGGCGTTAAATGGATCTACTGGGCTCTTCCCATGCTGATTCTTGCAGTAGTGGGAGCCGTCGCGGCATCACAAATGCAGCACGTGCCGGATAGGATCCGCGTCTACCTACATCCTGAAAGCGATTTAAAAGGAAAAGGGCATCAGCCACACCAGGCAAAAATTGCAGCAGGATCGGGAGGGTTATTTGGAAAGGGGGTCGGTGAGAGTTTGCAAAAACTCGACTACCTCCCTGAAGCGCGAAGTGATTATATTGCCGCGATTTTTGCTGAAGAATTTGGTTTTGTGGGGATTTTGGGACTTATCCTTACCTATATGCTGATCGGCTGTTTTGGCTTCTATATTGCCGCGCAAGCCTCTGATAACATCGGATATATTCTTGCTTGTGTGCTCACATTTTTGATCTGTTTCCAAGCTTTTTTAAATCTGGGAGTAGTTTCTGGGCTTTTACCCAGCAAGGGCACGAATCTGCCCTTTTTTAGTCATGGCGGCTCCTCACTTCTCGCTAATTTTTTAGCTGTCTCGCTTCTTCTCAACATTGCAAAACACTCAAAACGAGATGAAAAAAAAGCCTAAACTATTAATTGCGGTAGGAGGAACGGGGGGACATCTCTTCCCCGCTCAAACGCTCGCGCGCGATCTCCTATCTCAAGATTCTGAGATCGAGCTTCTCTTTGCAGGGGCAGGACTCTCTACCAATCGCTATTTTCATAAAGAGCAGTTCGTCTATCAAGATGTCTCTTCGGCGACCCCTTTTCGAGGGAATATTTTTTCAGCAGCCAAGCAGATATTGCGAGGTGTTAAGACTGGATTAAAACTCCTTGATGAATTTCACCCCGATCTTCTCATTGGCTTTGGCAGCTTTCATAGCGCTTCGCTTCTTACGGCGGCTGTTTTAAAAAAAACACCATTCCTACTCTTTGAATCCAATGCCCAGCCGGGAAAAGTGAATCGCCTGTTTTCTCGTTGGGCGCAGATGACAGCAGTACAATTTTCTCATGCCGGACTACTCTTAAAAGGCGAGACGAAAGAGGTGGCAATACCCATGAAATGCACCCTCATTCCAAAAGGTGAAGCGTGCCACTACTTTGGGCTCTTGCCAGATGCTCCGATCATCCTAGTTTTTGGAGGATCACAAGGCGCAACATCGATCAATCGAACGTTTCTTGAAGCAGTTAAACTGTTGCCAGCACATTTTCAGATTCTTCATTTCACAGGTCACAAAGAAGATGTCGAACAGGTAAGACGCGACTATGCACAGCAGGGACGTCGAGCTTGTGTAAAAGAGTTTGAAGAGAAGATGGCCTATGCATACAGCGCAGCAGAGAGTGCTGTGTGCAGAGCGGGTGCTGTAACAGTAGCGGAGCTGATCGCCTACGAACTTCCTGCAATTTTAATTCCCTACCCCTTTGCAAC
>JBIOJU010000049.1:0-7842 GCA_044451165.1 Chlamydiales bacterium
ATCTATATGGTGGTGCTGAAGCTAAGCCCTTTATCACCCACCTGCACGCCCTGCACCAAGATATGTATTTGCGTATTGCTCTCGAGCTATCTTTAAAGAAGCTCGTTGTCGGCGGTATGGAGAAAGTGTTTGAAATTGGGAAAATCTTTCGCAACGAAGGCATCGATCGCACGCACAACCCAGAATTCACCATGCTTGAAGCCTATGCAGCCTACTGGGACTACTTTGATATGATGAGCTTTACCGAAAAGCTGTTCGAAGAGCTGGCGCTTGACCTCCACGGAACAACAAAAATCCGCACCTCTGATGGCGTTGAAATCGACCTGAAAACACCCTGGAAACGCCTGACCATGAAAGAGAGCATAAAACTCTATGGCAAGATCGATATCGATACTCTTTCAGATGAGAAGATGCGCACGCTATTAAGAGAGAAATCGACGCTTACGCCAAAGCAAATTGACGCACTTTCCCGCGGTCTTTTGATTTCACATCTCTTCCAAGATCTTGTCGAACCTCACCTCATTCAGCCGCACCACATCATCGACCACCCTATCGAAACGACACCTCTCTGTAAACTCCATCGCGATCCGAAAATGCGTCTTGAGATGGTTGTCGAACGTTTTGAAAGCTTTATCAACGGCAGCGAGATGTGCAACTCCTACAGCGAGCTCAACGATCCCGAGCTGCAGCGCAAACTTCTTCTTCAGCAAGCAGAGAAGCGACTCAAGGGAGATGAAGAGGCCCATCCACTCGACGAGGAGTTCATCGAAGCGATCTGCCAAGGGATGCCACCAACAGCCGGTGTCGGCATCGGCATCGACCGTCTTGTCATGCTCCTCACCAGCGCCCCCACCATCAAAGAGGTCCTTTTCTTCCCGCTCACTCGACCCGAAGAGTAATCAGCGTTCACCAGCGATCTATTACAACATCACGCAGCCATCGCAAGCAGGACACTTATTGCAGTACACTTGTTTGCCATTTCTGTATTGAGTGACACGCCATCCATTACGACCCAACCACTTTTCTTCGCCATTTTTTAAAGTAAAGCTACCATTCGTAACGGGATAAAAAGTCCCGGTTAAGGTTGGATCTTGGTCTGCCGCGGCAAAGGTGCCTTTCACAGGCATCCCATTTTCCATGTGGCCTTGAAACGTGTCATCGTTTGTTTGTCTGATACGACCATAACCGTGTGGAACGCCCTTCTTAAATTGGCCCGTATATGTGTCATAGTTGCAAACATGATCATCAGGATAAGTGAGTCTACCATTCCCATCAGGCTCGCCATTATTAAGCTCGCCCTCGTATTGACTTCTGTCTGAAAGTGTCACCACACGACCCTGATGTCTCATCTGGATCGGTTGTACTAGCTGTTCCATCACCGTGTGCTGTATGGCCAGTTCTTGTATGAGCATCCTGTTCGTCAACATCATTTCATTGAACGCCCGTGCATCCAGTGTGACTGTTTGTGGAGCCTCTACTGGCTGTATTGTGCTAACAGTTTGTCTGTCAACTCCTAGTTCTATTGATTGTGCTGGCGGCCTATAACTTACGCTTGGCGTTGTCAACATGGCTCCCAACGTGTCATTTGCTAAGAGTGGTACTGCCACGACTCCTCCGCTTCAGTATTTTTTAAACGACCATTTTCAACCCTGCTCGGTGAGCTGCCCAACAAGCCAGAGGCCGTGTGAGGTGAGGTAGACGCTATCGCCCTCCCCCTTTTTCACGAAGTTGGCTTGCGCAAGATGTTTTGTGATTGTATTGACGCCTTTCATGTTCTGGCCAATTGCACGGCCGATCTCGAATCGGTCGACCTCTGTATCAAAACCTCCTCGCGCACAAGCAAGCTCATGCAGCTTGAGAAGAAAAAGCTCATCTTTTGTCGTCGCACGTTTCATCTTTTTTCTCACACTTCTCGACTGTTATTTTTCTCTCTTCTCTCTGTGGTAAAAATCTTTCTTTTCTTTTTCATCGTGCCGCCGCGGTGAGCGCGATCGTGCCCGCAACGCGGATCCTTGCTTTTTCACTCTTTCTCTTTTTTTCATCCTTCATCGTTCATCCTTCCGCCTTTCTTCTTCAGCCTTGCTCCTCCAGGCGTATCTTCGATCATGAAGCCAGCAGCAAGAATCTTGTCTCTGTATGCATCTGCCTCTTTCCAATTCTTGGATTTGCGCGCTTCTTCTCGCTGTAGTAGGAGCTCCATAAATTCTGCGGGAACTTCTTCTTCTCTCTCAAACGGTAGAAAACCGAGCACCTGGTCAAAACGGTGAAGAAGCGAAAGAACCTCTTCCGCCTCACCCTTACCAATTTTCTCTTCGTCACAGAGCGTGTTGACCTTTCGGACAAGTTCAAATAGTGCAGCCAGGGCTACAGAGATGTTGAGGTCGTCTGCCAGCGCCTCACTAAAATCTGTTTCTGCCTGCTTTAAAACCGGAGCGATCTTTCCATCTTTTTTTGCATCCGGAGCAGCCTGCAATCTTGCGATGAAATCCCCCAATCTTTCGAGAGAGTGCCTTGCGCCCTCTAACCCTTCAAATGTGAAGTTGAGCTGTGTGCGATAATGCGTATGAATGAGCATGTAGCGCACCTCGGTGCCCGTGTACCCCTTTTTAAGAAGATCGCGCAGGGTGTAAAAATTGCCCAAACTTTTCGACATCTTCTTATGTTCGACGAGAAGATGTTCGCTATGTACCCAGTGGCGCACAAAGAGTTTGCCAGAATAGGCTTCCGACTGAGCAATCTCATTTTCATGATGAGGAAACATATTGTCGACACCGCCAGCGTGGATGTCAACTGTCTCACCAAGCACTTTCATCGCCATCGCAGAACACTCGATATGCCAGCCCGGGCGCCCTTTTCCGAGAGACGTCTCCCAAAACACTCCCCCATCGCGCTCAGGATTGTAACTTTTCCACAGAACAAAATCGCAAGGATTCTCCTTCTCATACTCATCCTGTGTATTACGCTCTGATGCACCTATTTTAAGATTTTCGAGACATAGATGCGAAAGCCTCCCGTACGCGGGAAAATGTGAGATCGAGTAGAAAACACTTCCATCAGGAACGCGGTAGGCGATCTTGAGATCCAAGAGCTTCTCGATGATCTGCACCATTTCTGGAATAAATTCTGTTGCGCGCGGGTAAAATTCAACCGGTTGGATATGGAGGGCGCGAAGATCTTCAAAAAACGCTCGAATGTAGGGAGCAGTAAAATCGTGTAGGGAGAGTTTGGCCTTTAGCGAGGCCTCGAGAATCTTATCCTCTACATCCGTGATGTTCATAGCTTGGATGACTTCAGCGCCAAAAAATTTTAACGTGCGCCGCAAAAGGTCCTCAAAAACGTAGGTCCGAAAATTGCCGATATGCGCAAAATTGTAGACCGTGGGGCCGCAGGTGTACATTTTCAGCGCATGCCCCGTAACAGGTTCTTTTTCGCGTGTTTCTGTGTTGTAAAGTTTTAGTTGCGTCATCGATTACCCAATTTCGTCGAGAAGACGATAATGGGTCTTACCTGTCCCGGTCAAGGGGATCTCCTTAACTTTTCTAAGCTCGCCAATTTTGACTAGCCTTCCGTAGCCTGTGTTTTTCAATATTTGATTTATCTCTTCAAGATTTGCATCAAAAGTCGTGATGAGCAGAATGAGAGGTTTTTCATCCTGTTTTTCTTTCACGGCAACGGCAAGTTGAGGTCCATCGTCAGCATTCTTGATCCACTCTTTATCTTTTGCGATCCGCAAGAGCTCCTCTTCTAACCCGCCCAGGCTAATCATCTCACCCCCAATTTTGATAAACCGCTTCAATCTCCCTGAAATAAAAAGGTTTCCCTCCTCATCAAGCGAGCCGCGGTCTCCTGAGCGGTACCACTTTGTGCCCTCTATACGAACAAATGGTGAGGGACGATCCCCAAGGTATCCATGGAACACATTGGGGCCGGAAACACAGATCTCCCCCTCCTCATGGACGCCAGCAAGCTTTTCCGTATCTTGGCGAATCACTCCGAGGGAGATGCCAGGAAGGGGCTGCCCCACCCCTTTTGGGGGTTTTCCAGGAAGATTTAAAGTGACCATTGGACCGCATTCGGTGATCCCATACCCCTCTATCAGCTCATGCCCGGGTCCTAGCGCCTCCACGTAGTCGAAAAGCTCTTGAGTGGCTTTTTCTGCGCCGGCAACAAAGAGACGAATCGTACGTAGCTGTGCAGGCTTGGAAGCACGAAAGAGAGCTTTGAAAAAAGTGGGAGCTAAAAAGATCAGCGTTGGTTTCCAGTGTTCGATATCAAATGCGAGAGCATGGCTGTCTGTCGGATCTGGAGAAAAGACAACTTGAAGTCCGGACAGGAGAGGCAAGAGCCCCGAAACAGAAAATCCAAAAGAGTGAAAAGGAGGCAGTACACCGACGAGACGATCATCGGAACGCAAGGCGACGCGCGCATGGGCTGCACGATGGTTACTAAGGAGATTATCGTGAGAAAGTGGCACCCCTTTTGGGAGCGACTCGGTTCCACTTGTAAAAAGAATAACGGCGCACTCGTCTTTTGAAATGGTGTCGAGCTTTAGTCTTTTAAGAAGTGAGCGACTATTTTTGCAGGAGAAAAAAAGTCCCATTAGCTTCTCTTTAATTCCGATAGAAAAGCGGATATCTTCAAGAAAGAGAATCTTCTCGTCGACGTTTCCTAAATCTCCCATCTCTTTCGACCCAAAAAGCGCATCGAACTGATGACTGTTTCGATCTGTGAAAGTTCTACCGCGTGCTCGAGGGCACGCAAGCCGGCCGTCCAATTGAGCATCACTGGAACTTTCTTGGCAAGAAGCGTTGCTAAAATCAAGGTGTAAACAGCCACGCTTGAAGGGAGCATGATGGCAATTTTTTCTCCTTTCATCTCTTTTATCTTCAGCGAAAGGATGAGGGCAGATCTTTTAAGTTTCTTGTAGGTAAGAAGACCCGATAGCCCATCTGCACACGCAACGCTTCCCTGCATCCTGTCGCATGCACGAAGAAAGGCTTCTGCAAGTGTGGTCCCCTCAGGTGCCGCGGGAGCAGGGCGGCTACTTTCTTCTGGCCAAATGACTGTTTTTCTCTCCTCTCGATCCCCCGTTTCTTTCCAACCACCCGCAGCAATCTGCAGAAGATCTTCAACCGTTCGAACATCATCTGGAGCGACGTCTCCTGCTCCATATCTTTCATCTAAAAACAGATAGAGCTGAGTGAGATCAAGGGAGTCTAAGCCAAGATCTTGAGAGAGGTGCATCTCGCGCTGGATTTTTTCGGGAGAACGCCTAGAAAGAGTGGCGATTTGACTGAAAATATCTTTTTGGATGGAGGGTGAAACGCTTGCGCCTGCGCCCCTTTTTTTCGGCTCCTCTTTTGTAACCAGCGGCAACTTGTTTTTCCAAAATGCATAGGAGACAAGCGAAAGAGGTTCTGGTCCCGGCTGCGGATACCGGTTGTACCAGTTCTCCAAATAACGATTGAGGAGAGCTCTCTCAGCTTTCATGGGAAGATCAGCAGGCGCAGGGACAAACTCGATTTTCACTTCTCTTCGAGGAGCAAAAAAAAGCCCATTCTGCAGCAGAATTTTACACCCTTGCCAGGCCGCTTTCCAAAAATCTGGGACCTTGCCCGTGAGGGCCCGAGAAAAAAGACTTCCCCACAACCCTGTGACCCGTACTAGCACGATATTTGTATGAGAAGTTTCTTTGAGCAAGCTATGCAAAAATGAGGAGCCGCCTAAAATTTCCGACCCGCTCAGCTTTAATCTCCCGCCGGGGTAGATGAGAAAGTTCTCTCCGTGATGAACTCCCTCTTTGATTGTCTGGACCATCTTTTCGACACGCTTCGCCTTCCAGGAGTTTGCAATCGTATCGATGGTAGGAAGTGGAAGAGCAGAAACCATGCGCATGAGCCCATGCACCCACTTCAAATAGTAAAAGTGTTCGACGACAAGGGGACGGGGATGAAAATCTTTCCAGAGAAAAGCCATGAGAATGACCGGGTCGATCTCTGCAGGATGATTCGGCAAAAAGAGGATGCCGCCTTTTTTTCTCTCTTTGTGCAGCTCGTCCAAACCCACTATATGTAGGCGATAACGCAGCCGAAGCAGCGCGCGCACAAATACTGAGAGAAGAGTGAGACAGGCCCCTTGAATATGCTTTCCCATACACCTCAAAGATTGCCCTAGCGAGGAATTTTTTGAAACGATGAACGATGAACTACAAGAAAGAAGAAAGAAAGGAAAACACGATCCGCTATCCGCGGGCTTAGGTCGCCGCTCACCGCGGCGGCACGATGCAAAAGAGAAGAAAATAACCACCGAGAGCACAGAGACACACCGAGGTGAAAGAATGATAATATTTACCTTTTTTCTCTGTGCGCTCGGTGTTCTCGGCGGTTGAAATTCTTTCTGCATTCCCATTCTGCCGCGACGGGCAGTCGCGACCTAAGCCCGCGAATAGCGGATCGTGCTTCTTCCTCTCTTCGTATTGGACTCTCCTGATTTAAAAGAAATATTATACATTTTTATTTTGGTTTGGTAGGTTGCAAATTTATGAAGATGCGCTCAATAGCTGCCTTTGTCGAGGGGGTGGCCAAATTCATACGCCACGAAGTGCAAACCCTCTCTCTCCAAGAGAAAGAGATCAGACTCACCCCTAGCCCCGCGCCAAAAATCGAACAGATCGCGCAACTTTTACGACGAAAAGTTCATGAAACTGAAAAAAGAAAATAACTCCTCTTTTTTTCCTTTGAAAAAAAGAAGGACAGTTCGTAATGTGAAATTTTTACTAATACCTTTTCAGTCACGAGGAGAAAAAACTGAAAACCATGCACCAATTAACAATAACTGTTTTTAACGAGAGGTTTTTTATGACACGTATACATAGAGAGAAACCAGAAATTCCTAGCACATCCCTGAAAGCGGTAAAAAAAGAAGCAGACATCATCACAAAGGTGGAGAAGAAGATAATGAGAAATCAGGCCCACTTCGAAGATCAGATCTATACAGCAGCCCGTAATTTAAAAACGCGCACTGTCAGACGGCAAAAGAATAATGCGCGTTTAGTGGGACCACTTAAGCGAGCGGCTCTTGAGATGAAAAGCCTTTCAGAAGGCGCACGCAAACAATGGTCTTTATCAGGTCGCAAGGGATAAAAGGAACAACTCCTACCAGGAGCGCCTTTTCAAAACCAATAAAGCTGGCGAGATGCATCACGCCGAAGAAGAAAACACACAGGCTGCCCGCAAGAAAAGAAGCGATTGCTCGTATAGAACCCGGGTTTTTGCGTCTCTCCACAAGTCGTCCAACTACATATGCTGCTGCGATGTAGCCAATAAGATATCCTCCTGTCGGACCAGTGAACGCAAGAATCCCAATTTTTCCACTTGCAAGCACGGGAAGTCCTACTAGGGCCTGCGCAAGAAATGCAAGCACAGCAAGCGTGGCCCGCCTACTACCAAGAAACGCCGCCATCAGAAGAATGATGTGATTCTGCAAAACAATAGGAACCGGATTGAAGGGCAAACGAATCGAAAAAGGAGCACAGAGCGCAATGAAAATGCTCGCTCCTAAGATAATCGAGGCCTCTTTAAGCCAGGTATTTTCTTTGGCAATCCTAGGGAATGTTAATTCCATAAAAAACTCCTTTTTGCTTAAGAATCAAAGGCTAGCATAGCCTCCTTTTTTCCCCTACAAGTAATTTTTCGGAACCCGAATCAGGGTTTTAGCATGTTCCGTATGTTACCATGTGCAGCCTAGCCACTCAATTGTTTCTAAAAATTTGCCCCCAACTCCTCCTGCTATCTTTTCCAGTTGTTGCTGAGACATTTCTTCAGCCTGTGCAGTGTGTGGCGG
>JBIOJU010000050.1:0-7790 GCA_044451165.1 Chlamydiales bacterium
GCCCTACACAGAGATCCAGTCGCTGATGCAAAATCTTGGAGACTATAAACTGCTTTATGTGGCGCCGGAGCGATTTACCGACCCCAACTTTTTGCAATATCTACAGACGGTAAAGGTCTCACTTTTTGCAATTGATGAGGCCCACTGCATTTCTCAATGGGGTCACTCGTTTAGACCGGAATACCGGCAGTTATCGGTCTTGAAAAAGAGTTTTCCCCAAAGTGTAATCGTTGCACTTACGGCGACTGCAACGCGCGATGTTGAAAATGACATCCTCTCACAACTTGCGATGCACTCTCCCTATGTTGCACGAGCAAGCTTCGACAGGCCGAATTTAACTTTTCATGTGCATTACAAATCCGACCCTGCGGGACAGTTGCGTGCGTTTTTACAAAAGCATTCAGGTAAAGCTGGCATCATTTACGCAGCCACTCGGAGCACGGTTGACGAAACATATGAGGCGCTCCTTAAAGAGGGATTTAAAGTGGAAAGGTACCATGCGGGAATCCCCGATGCGAAGCGCACCGCTGCCCAGCACAACTTTATCTACGGGGAAGTTCCCATCATTGTGGCAACAGTTGCTTTTGGGATGGGAATTCACAAACCAGATATCCGATTTATTGTGCATTTAGACATGCCCCGCTCCATCGAACAGTACTACCAAGAAGTGGGCCGCGCGGGAAGAGATGGTCTTTCAGCCGAATGTTTGATGCTCTACTCTACTAAAGAGCTGATGGTCTACAATTTTTTTCTCAAGCAGATCACAGATGAACTTGTCCGTAAAAGTACAAAGGCCAAAACAGAAAAGATCTATGCCTTCTGTAAATCTTCCTCCTGCCGACGTAAGGGGCTCTTAGGTTATTTTGGAGAAAACTATACCCCTGCCAAGTGCAACGGTTGTGACAACTGCTTGAAGAGCAGCGAGACGACGCAACCCATCAGCTCCTACACAAGAACCGGGCCAGCTGATTCACTTCACTATGATAGAGCTCTTTTTAACGCCCTTTCCGATCTTCGTCGCAAAATTGCAAGAGAGGCACAAGTTCCCGCATTTGTCGTGTTTGGCGATCGAGCTCTGATCGAAATGTCTACACTCTACCCAACGACTCGTGACTCTTTTCTCGAGATCAATGGCGTGGGCCCAGTGAAATGGGAAAGGTATGGAGAGTCTTTTCTTGCCGTTATTGTCCACCACTGCGAAAAAAGCGGGATCACAAAACCTGTCCGCTAGGTGGGTTTTGTATTCATCGGCTTTGGATTTGGATCGAGCGTGGGAGAAGGAGCTCGTACTGGTTCTTTCGGAAGATCGGGTGTTTCGTAGAAATCCCTGCCCCTAGTTTCTCTTGATATTTCCGTGCGAAGGCGGGGTAAAGAATTGGGATAATTTTTTTGGATAAAAGAGATCATATGTTCTCGAATGGCCGCGCGCAAATCAAACGAGGCGCCAGAATTGGAAGAGCTCGTTAAGATACGAATTTCGATTGTATTTTCTGTTGCGTTTGTCACTTGCACTACTTTGACTTTTCCATCCCACAGACTGTTTCCTTCGAGTAAGCGATCCACCTCGTCGCGAATGGGCTGTACGGGCATGGTATAGTCTACATAGAGTGTGACTGCGCCTAACATGTCCGCTGTTTTTTGCGTCCAATTTTGAAAAGTATGCTCAGTAAAATAGGTAATGGGGACGATCAACCTTCGAAAATCCCATAGCTTGACAACCACGAAAGTCAGATGAATTTCTTCGATTCTGCCCCACTCATTTTCTACCACCACCACATCGTCCACTCTGATGGGTTGAGCAATCGCAATTTGAACACCGGCAAAGAAGTTGCTGATCGTTTTTTGCGCCGCAAAGCCGATGATAATACTGATCACCCCAGCGGAAGCAAGTAGACTTATCCCTTGCGCCCGTACCGATTCAAATGTGATTAAAACCCCCGCAATGACGAAGAAGACAATAAAAGCAGCAGAGAGGCGCTTAAACACTCTTACCTGTGTATGGACTTGACGCGCTCGATAATTATCTTTTTGCTGCAAGTCGAAATGATAGAGGAGAAGTGAGGAAATTAGGTTGATGACTTTGATGGCTAGCCAGCCAAAGCAGATGGTGGCAAAGATCGAATAAATATGCGCGACGACAGGACTAAAAATCTGTTTGTATTTAAGTGCTTCAAGCAGCACATAAAGCGCGGTAATGACAATGAAAATCTGTATAGGAGTACGAATATTGTAGACGACAGCATCAGAAAGCCCATGTGCTTTTATTACCCTCTTTTTGAGAATCATCAACAGGACGAGCAAACAGCCGCAAACGGCAAAAATAATGCTCGGTACAAGTAACTTAGAAAAGTTAAATTCTCCCATAAATTCCTCCCTGCAAGCGTATTGGCATCTTCAACCGAATATCAGGTTTTGATCATTATCAAAAAAGACAAAAAAATTTGCGCTTTAAGAAAGTTTTTTTTATGACTAGGTTTGTACCTTAACCAAGGAGGTCGATATGAAAAATTTTCAAAATTTGTTCCATCATGAACTGCGTGATATGCATAGCGCTGAAGTCCAAATCGTACAGTTGCTCCCGCGATTGGCTCAGGCAGCGGATACACAACAGCTGAAGGATGCGTTTGAAAAACATTACATTGAAACCCAGCAGCATGTCGTAAGGCTTGAAAAGATCGCAAAAGACCTCGAGATTCCCCTAGGCGGTCGCGAATGTAAAGTCATGCAAGTCATCGCAGAAGAAGCGGAAAAAATTATCACGGCAGACTACCCTCCGGAAGTACGCGATGCGGCTCTCATTAGCTGTGCGCAACGGATGGAACATTACGAAATTGCGGTCTATGGAACCTTGAAAGCCTTTGCAAAACATCTTGGCCTAAAAGATGTCGAACAGCTGCTGAATGAGACCTCCAAAGAAGAGGGTGCTGCAGACAAAAAACTCACTGAAATTGCAGTGGGAACAGTCTTTGGTACAGGCGTGAACCAGCAGGCAGTGCGCAAAACAGCTTAAATCTCCTTGGCAACATCGAGCCTTACCGGTAAAAATGTTGGTGGAGGGATCGATGGTAAAAGCTTTAGAGACTAAGACACGCTGCTTTGGGAATCAGCCCGGCAAGGAGTTTTACGCAGAATACCATGACTCCGAGTGGGGAGTTCCCCTTCATGATGATGAGCGGCTCTTTGAGCTGCTCATCCTTGAGGGAGCACAAGCTGGTTTAAGTTGGGAAATTATCCTAAAACGACGCGATGCCTACCGCAAAGCGTTTTATCAATTTGATCCAAAAAAAGTTGCGGCGATGAGTGATCGAACGCTCGAGTCTCTGCTCAAAAATGAAAAAATTATCCGCAACAGACTGAAGATTTATGCTGCACGTCAAAATGCACGCATCTTCCTGGCAATTCAGAAAGAATTTGGCTCGTTTGATAAATATGTCTGGAAATTTGTGAAGGGAAAGCCGATTAAAAACCGGTGGAAGCATATGAAAGAAGTCCCCTGTGTTACGGCCGAAAGCGAGGCGCTTTCCATGGACCTAAAAAGACGCGGAATGACCTTTGTCGGACCGAAAATAATCTACTCTTTCATGCAGGCAGTTGGCATGGTGAACGACCACATCACCAGCTGCTTCCTCCATAATTGACTTATTCTGGCTCGACTAGGTAGCCTTATGCATTATGAAAAAACTCATTCAAGGCATTGTTGATTTTAGAAGTGGGCTGACCGAAGAAAGTCGTGCGCTCTTTGCAAGACTTGCTCTCGGCCAGAAGCCCGACTCCCTTTTTATCGCCTGTTCGGACAGTAGAGTCGTTCCCAATCTTTTTGCTTCAACAAATCCGGGAGATCTCTTTGTTCTGCGCAACATGGGAAATTTAATTCCTCCCGCTTCCTCCGAAGATGCGAGCGCGTCTGCGGCGATAGAATTTTCCATCTTTTCGCTCAATGTGGCTGACATCATCGTCTGCGGACACTCCGAATGTGGCGCAATGCAAGCTCTCATCAAAGAGGGCAATGCAGACTCGTGTCCTCATCTCATGTCCTGGTTAAAATATGCTAAAGAGTCCCTTGTGAAAGTAAGGTCGGGATCGGTTATGAATCAAGCGCTGTCGCTCCATAATCAGCTCTCTCAGGCAAATGTTCTTCAACAGATCGAGCATATCAAAAGCTATCCGTTCGTTCGTGAAAGGCTGGAGAAAAAAACGCTGAGGATACATGGCTGGTGGTTTGACATTGCACAAGCTGATGTTTACTGCTATGAGAAAGAACTCAACCAGTTTGTTCTGATTGATGAAAAAGAAGCTAAACTCATTCTCGAAAGAATGTCATGAAGTCGCAAACCATTCGCGTAGGTGATCTTTCTTTTCACACTGAAAATTTTGGAGACCGTTCAGGAAAACCCTGTCTCCTCATCGCAGGAGCGATGGCCCCAGGCCGCCTCTGGACTGACGCGTTTTGTCAAAAACTAGTTTCCGCGGGATTTTTCGTGGTCCGGTATGACCATCGAGATATCGGAGAGTCTTCTGGAGTGGACTGGAAAAAGGAGCCTTACACACTTTGTGATCTTGCAAACGATGCGAAAGGCATTCTCGATGGATATGAAATTAAAAAAGCACATTTTGTTGGACACTCTATGGGGGGATATGTGTGTCAATGGATCGCCCTCCAATTTCCCGAACGGGTCCGCAGCATGACTGCTATCGGCGCTGGACCTATCGGTGCCACCGCAGAAACCGACCTTCCCCTCACAGCGCAAGAACAGACCATTTTGGATAGAACATGGAAAATTCTTCTCGGAAGAAAAGATGGAGCGACTTTAGAGGAGACAATTCAAAACTTTTTACCCGTGTGGCAGTATCTGAACGGAGAGTATCTCCTGGACGAGAAGATGGCGACTGCATATACGCGCGATCTGATCACACGCTCTCGCCATCCCATTCGTATGGGGGGAAACCATGAACTGCTGATGGCAAATCTCAATCTCGAAAAGCATCGAGATATTTTACGCAACATCACAACTCCTTTTCTTCTCATTCACGGAGAGGAGGATTTTCTCTGTTTGTCTCGCAACGCGCGTGCACTTGCCCATGCTATCCCCAACAACACGCTCGTCATGATCCCCAAAATGGGCCACATGCTCTTCCATACCGCGCTGGAAGAAAAAATTGCCCAGCTTGTGATTAGCCGCGGCGTTGTTGCATAATCGGAAAAAACAAACCACCGAGCACACCGAAAGCACCGTGAAGAAGAGGAAAATAACAACAGGATGCCAGGATCACCAAGATGGGAAAGAAGAAAACGCAAGATTCTCTCTTTTTTTCCCATCCTGGTCATCCTATGACCCTGCTATTTCTCTTCCTCTCGGTGCTCTCGGAGTGCTCGGTGGTGAAAATCTTTCCCACCCCCGTATGGTTCGTGCTACTTCGGTGGTGAGAATTGAATTGTGCAACAAAGCCCTCTACATTCAGAACGTTGATTTCTGCGCTACGAAACAGAGAGGGAATGGCTCCATTTTTCTCAGCCTAGAATAATTTTAACTAAAGTGAGTATGATGCGTGAGAATTACAACGGAGCTTTTATGAAGCGCATCATCGCCATCATCATTCTTCTTCCACTTCTCTGTTTTGCGAAAGCCGCCGATCACCCTTTTGACTACAATTTGCATCTATGTTCATTTCCTGGCAGCAACGGGCGGACCATGGTGTGCATGCACGGCTATGGGGGAAACTACCGCATTGCAAAAATCTTAAAAGATCTCGGGGTGACCGATGCAACACTTGTGAGCTTTAATTTCCCCGACCATGGCATGCGCGAATGGCGAGATGACGTTGAGAAAGCAACATTTGGCACGATCAAGGAGCTTTTGCCAGCACTTTATGTGATCAAAAAACATGTCATCGATGAGGGATTGGAGTCGATCGATCTCTATGGTTTCTCGGCAGGCGGAGGCGCCCTGGTCAACCTTCTTGCAGCCTTAAATGACACAAGATATGACGAGGAATTGAAAAAAATCGGCATCGCAAATCAGGAAAAAACAAAGATCGTTCAAGCCATTCAAAAGGGTATCGTCATTCTCGATACGCCCCTTAAATCTCTCGAAGAGATCATCGCCTTCAGAGGACATTCGCCTGAGCTTGAACTCGTCGCAAGAAATTATCAAAACAACCAGCTGCGGCCCATAGACTCTCTCGAGCGCCTGAAGGGACTTTCTCTCAATGTCATTGTCCACTTTCAAGAAAAAGATGAGACGCTCTACAACCGCGATGATATTCTCTTCTTAGATCGCTTAAAACAGGCCAATGCGGCGGGCAAGACATCGGTAGTCATCGGCAATGATGGAGGGCATAACGCACCCCACTTTTCCCTCTGGAGATGCTACTCTCAAATTCTTCAAGGAGAACCAGGAATGACCTACGTCAAAGAGAAACAGACAAAAAAACTAGTGATTGGAATCGCCATTAAGACTGCAAACGCCCGTTTTCAAAAAGAGGTTCCTCCTCTTTGGGAGAAATTTTTTCGCGAAAAAATCGCCGATCGAATTCCTAACAAAAGCAATCAAAATTTAGTGGCTGTTTACACAGATTACGAAGGAGATCATACACAACCCTTCACCTACGTAATCGGTTGTGAAGTCTCATCATTGAAAGAGATCCCTGAAGGAATGCGGGGAGTAGAAATTTCACCCTCTCCTTATGCTATCTTTACGGCAAGAGGAGATTTCCCCAAGTCGATGCTCGAGACATGGAAATCGATCTGGAAGACAGATCTTCCTCGCGCTTACACAAGCGATTTCGAAATCTACCACCCTGATTTCACCTCACAAAAAAAGCCAGAAGTAAAAGTCTTCATCGCCCTCGAAAAGTAGAGAAAGAAAAAAGAAAAAAAAGAAGCAAAGATCAGCTGCCGCCGGCAGGATCGACCCTGCCGGGTCGGCACGATGAAGAAAGAGAGGTTTTTTTTCCATCCTGCTGCGCGGTGAGCGCGATCCTGCCGGCGGGCAGCCGATCTTTGCTTCCCCTCTCTTACTGCATTTTTTTTGTGCTGCAGAGAGTAAATTAGGTTGTGTTTTGGTGGTTTCCGTTGTATGAACCAAAGAGATGAAATACAGGACAAAGCTCTACGTTGCGCTAGTGGGAACCGCTGTTGTTAGCACAGTGCTTGGTCTTGGGGTAGCCTACGCGCAAGTGAAGGCATTTCTTCTCGATGAAATGCGAAGCAAGGTTATGTCCATTTCTGCGGCGGCTGCCTCCACCATAAATGGGGACCTTTTAAAAACCATTCACACTCGTAGCGACGAAAACTCTCCAAATTACAAACGTGTCCAAGATAAGCTTCGTAAGATTCGAGACGCGAGCCGTCGAAAAGATGTGTACGTGAAGTTTGTTTATACGCTAATCCCTCGAGAAGAAGATCCCAAACGCTTTTTTTTTCAGGTTGACGCAGAAGAACCCACTCCCGATTTTTCGCATTATGGCGATGAGGTGCCGGATGCAGAAGATGACCGCCTGAGCGACCATCTAAATGAAATCTTCTCCCCACCCAACTTCATCGAAAATCAGTGGGGAACATGGATGACGGGGTTTGCTCCTATCCACGACGGGCAGGGTCGTTATGTGGCAACACTTGGCGTAGACCTGCGCGCATCCGATGTGGTTTCTCAGCTCCGCGATCTGTTAAGATTTGGTTTCTTCTCTTTTTCATGGGCTCTTCTTCGTGCCCTCCACTCCGCATTTTTACTTTCCAGACGAGAGGCGCTCTCTCTTCAATCTCTATGCAAAGGTGTGAAGGAAATTGGGCA
>JBIOJU010000051.1:0-7588 GCA_044451165.1 Chlamydiales bacterium
ATCTCTGTGAGGCCTCATCTTCCTCTGTGTCTCTGTGGTGGGATTTTCTTTCGCTCCAGTGATGGATTACCCTCGACTCGAGAAAAGAAAAACTGCGGGCTTTTTGTGAATATCAGGCAAAGACTTTCCCCTCCAGGTGCTTACGCTCTCTGTGATGACGCTTTCGCTGGGGAGTGTGAGGTCCCAGGCGATTGAGAGGAGGGTGGTGCCCTGAAGATTTTCCAGAAGTGCACGCAACAGCTTCTGATTCCGATAGGGCGCTTCGATAAACAGCTCAGTCGACTGCTCCTGCTGAGAGCGACGGTCGAGCAGACGGATCTGTTGTTTTAGCTTCTCCTCTTCTCGTTCGAGATAACCATGGAAGGTAAATTTTTGCCCTGGAAGCCCGGAGAGCATCAGGGCAAGTGTGATGGCGGATGGGCCTACAAATGCCTGAATGATAATGCCGCGTTTCCGCGCGCGAAAAACAAGCTTTGCGCCAGGATCAGCAAGACAGGGAAGTCCGCAGTCGGAGACCAGTCCAAAACGCTTCCCCTGAACGAGGGGGATCAAAAGCTCATCCACTTCTCGATCGTTTGTATGCTCATTCAGAATTTTTATGGGAAGCTTTGCGATAGAAAAAAGGCGCAAAAAATGCGCTCCTCCCTTCTCGCTTTCTGCAATCAACCCCTCGATCGTTCGCGCCGCCTCTCCTACACTGCGCGGCAATACTTGATCTGGTAAAATTCCTTCGGCAAGAAGATTGGGAAAGAGAAGTAGACTCATGACTATTTTAAGGCTCTGATTTTTGAAACGAGGAGATCCCACAAAAGATGAGCAGGAAGAGAGAGGCTTTTTGCTTGCATCTCGCTCTCAAAAAGAACCGCAAGCGCCCTCGAGAAAAATTCAGGGTCCCTTCTTTTTAAAGTAGCCTGATGCTTTTGAGCGACGCCTCCGCGAAGGCCCATTTCTACTTGCGTGCGCGCATGCGTGATGAAAGCAAGAAGTCCGCTCACATCTTCGGGAGGCTGCCTGGATAACACTTTATCTTCCCAGACGAGCTGCTCGGCAAGTTTCCAGAGGCTGGTCTGCTGTGCATAAGAGGAGATCGTTTTTACTTCCGCAAGTGTGAGCCGCGGCCGTTCATGGGCAAATGTGAGTAGTTTGAAAAGCTCTTGCTCGAGTGCCGCACGTTCCACGCCTACATGCTCCAAAAGAAAGAGAGCGGCCTCATCGTCGAGCACCTTTTTTTCGCGTGCTGCTTCTGCGATAAGCCACTCCTTTAACCGTGCCTTTTTCTCCCAAGGTTTTTCGCCGCTCATGTCCAGAAGAATGAGCTCTTTTTTCGTCTGTTCGTAAAACTCTTTCGAAGAGGGGGCCTCTTCAGCACTCATGATTAAATAGGCAAAATTCGAAGGAGATGCAGCATAGGATGCCAGAGCGAGAAGCTCCCCTTTTTTGAGATGATCGATCCCATCGAGCAGTACAATCCAGCGCTGTTCAAACAGCGGGCGAGTATGCAAAAGTTCAAAGGCTTGAGAAAAATTCTTCTCCGATGCGCAGGAAAAGACCCTCTTCTCCCCGCCGCCCTTCAAAAGCATGAGAGCAATCTGTTCCACAATGCGTCTTCTCTCCATCGCATCTGGTGAGATCACCATGTAGACACGCGACAGGTGGGCCGGAAAAGCCTCCTTAAGATGTTTTTTAAAAGCTTGAAGGTTCTGGTACTTCACACCTCTCGTATATCCTATCCACTACCCTCTTTGCAAAATTTAAAAAATTTATTGACACGGCTCGTTTTAGAAGGTAGTATCGGATTTAGGGGGATTACACCCAGATGGTTCGTAAAGTATTAAAAAAACTCAAAGCTTCTATGCAAACAAAATCAAAATCTACATCAGAGCTGCCACGTAAAGGCCCCACCCTACGGATCCTGACTGCTGAAGGATGGAAAAGACTCATGCTAAAAAAGCGGCGTAAAGGATAGAGGTCAGACACTGCTGCTATAGCTTTGCAACAACAGCGCCGATATAACCGTCACCGCAAATGGATATCATTGCCTTTGCCTTGACTTATGCGAGCGCGCAAAGTCTATAGCAGCAATTTTTGCCTTCTGTTATCCTCACCTCTTTAAAAAAGGGGCAACAGATGAAGATCGATCTTAAAGGCAAAAAAGCTTTCGTCGCGGGAATTGGAGATGATCAGGGATACGGCTGGGCAATTGCAAAATCGCTTGCCGAAGCAGGGGCTGAAATTCTCATCGGCACTTGGACTCCTCTCGTAAGAATCTTCACAACAGCTTGGTCCACAGGAAAATTTGACGAATCGCGTCTTCTTTCAAATGGAAAATTAATGGAGTATTCCAAGCTCTACGCATTGGATGCTGCATTCGACAAGCCAGAAGATGTACCAACGGAGATCCGTGAAAATAAGCGGTATCAAGAAGCCTCTGGTTACACCATTTCCGAAGTTGCCGCTCAGGTCGCCAAAGACTATGGTGAGATCGATATTCTCGTGCACTCGCTTGCAAACGCACCTGAAGTCAAAAAGCCTCTTTTGGAGACCTCCCGGCAAGGTTATCTATCCGCAATGAGCTCGTCTGCCTACTCTTTTGTCAGCTTGCTTGCCCACTTTGGACCACACATGGGAAGCGCGGGTTCTGCCATCTCTCTTTCTTACATGGCATCCGAACGGGTAGTCCCTGGTTATGGCGGCGGCATGAGCTCTGCCAAAGCGGCACTTGAAAGCGATACCCGCACGCTTGCTTGGGAAGCAGGACGCAAGTGGAATTTACGCGTCAACGTCATCTCAGCAGGGCCTCTTCGAAGTCGTGCTGCAAAAGCCATCGGCTTCATCGACAGCATGATCCAGTATTCACACGCCAATGCTCCTCTTGTAAAGGAGATGACTGCAGAAGAGGTGGGTCAGAGCGCGGCCTTCCTTCTCTCCCCTCTTGCTTCCGCCATTACAGGCGTTACACTTTATGTCGATAACGGGATGCATGCGATGGGTCTTGCGGTCGATAGCCAAACTCTCCAGGGAAAGAATGAAGGATAAAGGCTGAAATGAGAAAAATTATGAGCTTGTTCATCTGTTATGCGATGCTTTTTGTGTCCTCTATGGGCTTTGCAGATCTGATACCTGGACAGCCGCAGAGTGAAACTATTGTCACGCCGCCCTCTTACGAACATGCTCTTGGAAAAATGCTGCTTACCCTTTTGGGGCTCATTGTTTTGATTTTTGTCACGGTCTGGATAATGAGAAAACTTTCTGCAGGAAGATTGGGCCGCATGCACGCAAACAGCAGCATCAAGATTCTCGAAAAACGTGCGCTCAGCGCCAAATCAATGCTCTATCTACTGGAAGTTGAAGGTAAGCAGATCCTCGTATCAGAATCCCATCTCGAGGTCCGGCCACTTTCCACCCTCGAAGCTCCCATAGAATAGAACCTTAATCTTTTGTCTTGTGCCTTTTTTTGTCGCATGTGCAGATCCAGACACGACAGGGAGCTTCACGCAAGATGCGCGCATTGAGAAGTCCAATGCCCTTTTGCTCAGGAGATTTAACGGCAGCAAGTACAATGAGATCAAACTTCTCTTTGCGCACTAGCTCGAGAATCGCGTCGAGGGTGGAGCGAGAGCGAATCACGCGCAGATCGATCTGAAGATCAAACACACGTCCTATCGCATCGGTTCGCTTCTACGCAGCTGCCGCATGTAGACTTCATTGCGTGAGGGCAGCGTCAAGAGGCATGGAAGCTGGCACCTCGATGATATGCACGCCTGTGAGGGTTGCGTTGTGAAGGCGCGCAAGTTCACATGCTACTTGAACGCTCTCTGTCTGGCCATCCCCACGCGTAGGCACAAGGATCTTTTTAATCGTGAGAGGTTGATAGTGCGGGAGATGGATGCGCTGAATTTCTAACTGGCCCATCGGAGCGATCTGCTTTTTACGCCGATAGTACAAATACATGCAGACGCCAAAGGTCATCCAGGCAAATCCGAAATATCTTCCTTCTGGCTTGGTGATGACGACTAGACACCAGACGCTCATTGTTGCAAGACAGCCCACAACCGCAGTAATAGGAATAGAATATTTGCCAAATGGAATATTTAATGGCACACGAAAGGGACGCGCAAGGCCAGGTTTTCTAATGCGCATCACAATCAGCGAAAGGTGTGCAAAAAAGAAGGCGAGCATCGCGCCGAAGTTGTAAAGATCCGCAAGAAATGCCATTCGTCCACGACTTGCAAGAACAATTGCAATCGACACAATCGCAAAAAAGGTCAGCGCAACGTAGGGTGTTCTGAATCGTTTGTGTAGAGAAAAAAAGAAGCGCGGAAGCTGATAGTACTCCCCCATATTGAAAGAGAGCCTGGAAGCTCCAATCAAGCCAGCATTTGAGGCAGTAAACAGCAAAAAAGCTGCAAAAACGCCCACCCAAGCCCCCAGAAACTCGCTCCCAAAGGGAATGTGTTTGACAATACCTGCAATTGGGTCGTTGACAAATGTGGTGCCAAGTTCGTGTGGTGAAATGGCAGAGAGAGCAGTGATGGCAATTCCCAGATACATCACCACAAGAACTACCATCGTGATTAGTACAGCGCGAGGCACCGTTTTTGCAGGGGTTTTGGCCTCTGCGCCTAATTGTGCGATCGACTCGATCCCCGTGTAGGCCACCATCGCCATGGCAGTACCCTTCCAAAATTCTGGCCAAGAGGGAGAGAGTGGTGCACCAGGAATATTGATCCGCAAGTGGTCTAAAATTCCTGGCAGATCAAGGAGCCAGACGAAACCGATAAAAATAATGAGCACTTGTGTTGCGATTGTTGCAGTCACCAGGACAAAACTCATTCTCGTGGATTGGCGCACACCAAAAATGTTGATGACCATGAGTAGAAGAATCAAAAAGATCGTCACTCCAATATTGAGTGAGATGTTCCCTTCGAGTCCGGAGAAAAAAAAGCCGAGATAGGGCGCAACAGCAAATGCAGAAATAGAGATTGTGATGATGTAATCAAAAAGCAGTCCCCATCCTGCGATGAAGGAAATGAGATCGTTGAAAACATGGCGCGCGAAACTTGCTGTGCCCCCCGACTCATGAAACATCGAAGTGAGTTCAGCATAGGTCAGCGCAGTGCAAACGAAAACAAGACCCGCAAGACCCAGTGCAATGGGGGTCGCTCCAAGCGCATAGAGCGCTGTAATTCCCAGGGCATAATAGATAGATGAACCGAGATCACCAAAGCCGATTGCAAACAGGTCTGAAACGTTTAAGACCCTTCGCAATTTTCTCTTTTCAATCTGTGTGACGCTTTTGATGCTTTCCAAAATGCGCTTCATCTGCCCTCCAGCAGAACCCGACACTCAAGAATGGGTTCTATGCACAAAATGAACAAATGGGCATATCTCTGCAAGATTGAAGAAAAAGAAGCAGAAGAAAGAGCATCTGGACAGCGTTGCTGCACAAATCGGAAAATAACCACCGAGCACACCGAAAGCACCGAGAAGAGGAGGAAAATAATCACAGGATGACCAGTATGGGAAAGAAGAAAAGCACAAGACTCTCTCTTTTTTTCCCATCCTCGTCATCCTATGATCCTGCTGTTTCTCTTCCTCTCGGTGCTCTCGGAGTGCTCGGTGGTGAAAATCTTCCCATCCCTGTATGGTTCGTGCCACTTCGGTGGTGAGAATTGAATTGTGCAAGAAAAAGCATCTAGACTACATCAGCTGCACAGCGAAATCCGTAGGTTCCATTCATCGTGCCAGGATTATTGCGGTGTCTATGAGAACAGCGGAGATCCTCTTTCAAGCTCTTCCAACAGCCACCGCGAAGCACGCGATAGACACCCTGAGGAGGACCTTGGGGATTATTGGGCTCTTGAACAGATTCATCATAGTAGTGGTAGCCATACCAGTCTTGACACCATTCATAAACGTTGCCCGCAATGTCATAAAGGCCATACCCGTTGGCGGGGTAACTCATTACAGTTGTTGTGTCCGAACTAAAAAAGTTTGCCTGCGAACGTTCAATATTGCCGCCCGTTGGATAAAGGGCATCTTCGAGCGCACCCAGAGCTGCAACCTCCCACTCAGCTTCCGTAGGAAGCCTCTTACCCACCCATTTTGCATAAGCGAGAGCCCCGTACCAGGTCACACCTACAACTGGATGTTTGGAGTAGCCAGATTCGATATGTAATTTGCCACCGCTACGTTTAATGCGCGATTCTCTCAAACGAACAGTATCATTGTTATTTGCATCTTTTTCTCCACCCATCGCCTCAAGAAAACGAACAAACTGTTCATTTGTGACAGGGTGCACATCAATAGCGTAGCTTTCCAATGTCACTGCGTGACGCGGCATCTCATCGCGACCTCCGTTGTTGCTTCCGCGCAGAAAAGATCCACCATGAATAACAACCATTTCAGAAAGCAAAGGCTCGAGATTTTTCACTTCTGCAGGCTTTGGGCGAAATTGTGCAACGAAACTCTCTTTTTGGAAGATAGCTCCAGGATCTGCATCAAACTCAGGACGCGCTAGCTCTTGAGGTTTGATTTTAGGCTTAAGCTGCTCTTCTTTTTTCGCACTACCTGCTTGCAACTCCTCCATCACAGCGGTTAGAGAAGATGGCCGTTTCAACGGATCGGGTTGTAGACACTGAATAATTAGACGATCCCAGGGGAGTGTATAACTTGGTTCCTGATGCGAAGGAAGTGGAAAAAAACCCTCGGGATAGTGACGCAGAATTAGAAAATAAACAATCACCCCAAAAGCATAAATATCAGCCCTTACACCATCGAAGGGAAGGTCGCGCTTCTGCTCCGGAGCAAGAAAAATAAAATCTTGCAAAAAGGAGTTCTCCTGTCTCTGAATACCCTGGACAAGGGTATCGCGGATTCGTGTGAGGAGCGCACCTTGCGCAAAAAGTGAAGAGACCCCCGCGTCAGCTAAAGCAACCAGTCTCTTTTCTCCCTCTTGTGCAATGAGAACATTGCTTAACTTGAGCGAGCCGTGAAACAGCTTATTTTCATGGAGATACTGGAGCGCGGAGGCGATCGCGCGCACAAATACGAGAAGCTCCTCCTCTTGCAGCGGTCGCGGATGCAGTTCAAGATAGCGCGAAAGAGGAAGTGCATCCTCCATCGAGCCGCGCATATAATCGCAAATGAGAAAATATTTACCCTCAGAAAAGGAGACATTGTGAATCCGAACGAGGTGAGGGTGTTCCAATTTTGCAAGTGATGTGACAAGTTCTTCAAAGCGTGTGAGAAAGTCGCGATCTCCTGCGAGATCCTCCGGCAGCACCTTTAAGACAACCGGCTTTTTAAGAAACCTGTGCTCTGCGGCGTACTGAGTCCCTAAAGGACCCCGTCCCATCTCCTTAAAAATCTGATAATCACCCAGCGTCTTCATATGATCCTGAACTCTAGCAGAACAAGCGCGAAAAAATCAAAATCAAGATTTCCCCAAACAAAAAGAAGTGATGAACGATGAGTGATGAACGATGAGTGATGAACGATGAGTGATGAGTGATGAGTGATGAGTGATGAGTGATGAGTGATGAGTGATGAGTGATGAGTGATGAGTGATGAGTGATGAGTGATGAGC
>JBIOJU010000052.1:0-7346 GCA_044451165.1 Chlamydiales bacterium
CCAGCTCGTAGCGGACTTCCTTAAGATCGATCTCCTGCGTCAGTTTCGGATGTGTGCTGAGCCAAGCTAAAAGATCGGATACTTTTGGTGCGGTCGGGTGGAGAGGAAACGGGGCTTTATCTTTGGAGAGCGCAGCTTCACCGCTCTCTAACATCTCTTCCAAAGACGAAGAGGCGTCCATACTCGCGGGGAAGATACGCACAAGGCTCTCTTTTAACACGCTCTTCTCACGTGCAAGAAGAAGGGTAGTGGAGAGCCAAGTGAGAAGCGCAAGCGTGATACAGCTCAAGATGTACAGGCTTGCAAATTTTACACGTTTTTTTTGCGCTCGTTCGGAAAGAAACTCCCCCTGTCGGAATTGGATCTTCGATTGATCTTGGGCAAGTCCCTCAAGCGCAAGGCCAAGTGGAATTGCAAAGGTAGAGGCTGGCTGGGAGGGGGCCTCTAAAACCATCAGTTTTGAAAAGGTTTCGATTTTTGGTTTTAAACTTGCAACAAGAGAGGCGTCTCCCGTTAAAAGAAGCTTTTGAGGAAAAAGATCGCATTTTTTTTGGAGGGATGAGATCGCTCGGTCGACCTCTTTTTGTAGTCGGTTTTCTGCGACCAGCGGGCTCTCTTCAAACAAGGATCGACCCCAGGAAAAGCAGTAAAAGTGTTGTAGCGTGCCCTCTAGGATCAGACCGCAAATACTCTCTTTTTCTCCGAGATGTAAAACAAGGAGATCGGATTCTTGTGGATGAAAGTGACGTGCAAAACGAAAGAGAGCATTGGGTATCGAAGAGACCTGGTCAGGATCAAGTTGGTGCCCTTGCCACTTCTCCAGATGTTTCCTCAGATCTGTTCTGGTTGTCGCAGACAGAATGACATCGTATGTACCGCCCGCCTTTTTGGAAAAAAGGGGGAGCAGCACACTCTCTTCTGGGGTGTAGGGCAGATGGCTTTCCGCCTGAAAGGGGAGTGCTTTTAAAATCGCTCGTCGATTTTTAAGGACAAAGGAGAGTTTGCGCAAGATCAGCTCTTTTCCATCCAAGCCGCTCACAAGTGTGCACTCGCCTTCTGGTTTAATACCCTCAGTGAGAGCACAGATCTCCGCGCTTCCTTTCACCCGCTTGAGCCGCGCAGCAAGAAGCCTCTCGCCATCGACATAAATTCCCACACTATTCATAGAGCAAACAGTTTACCCGCTGCGCAAGAGATTTTGTAGAGTAAAATAATCTTTATCATCAAAAAAATTAGAAATATGTTACTCTTTCATTCTATGATCGCTTATCTCATCCATCTGGTTTTTTTAATCTTTACGATGATGATCTTTGTCAGGATTGTGGGCTCCTGGTTTCCAGCTGTGGCAGGGCACCCGCTCATGGGATTGGTCGCTCGCTGTACCGATCCCTATCTCAATGCGTTCCGAAAGGTGATCCCTCCCATTGGAGGAAGGCTCGATTTAAGTCCTCTTCTCGGATTTTTCGTCTTGCAGATCGCAGAACAACTACTGATGACACTCTTAAGGTGAAATGATGGAAGAGATGCACGCCCTCATTCATGGAAAAGTGCAGGGTGTGGGATTTCGTGCTACGACCAAATTTTTTGCAGATCAACTCGGACTCTCAGGATACGCGCGCAATCTTCCAAATGGCGATGTGGAGATCTGCGCACAAGGTGAAAGAGGAAAGTTAGAGGCCTTGATCGGTATGTTGAAGGAGAAGTTCGACAAAAACATATTCAGGCAATCCAAGTCAAATATCAACCCGTCTCACATCACCATTCTGGGTTTAAAATCTTCTAACTTCAACCACCAAGAAAGATTTTTTACCACAGAGACAAAAAACCACAGAGGTAAGAAAAAGAAAGATTGAAGATTTCTACCACAGAGAGCACAGAGAACACCGAGGAAGAAAGATAGAAAATAATCTCCCTCTTCCTCGGCGCTCTCGGTGTTCTCGGTGTTCTCGGTGGTTGAAATTCTTTCTTATTTCTCTCTTGCGGACCCGGGTCTAAACGGTGACGGCGATCGACTCTAGCGCGAGAAGGATTTTATCGAGGGCTTTTCTGCGATGGGAGATCCGATTTTTTGTCTCTTCATCGATCTCGGCAAAGGTTTTGCTATACTCGTATTTTAGAAATATCGGGTCGTAGCCAAAACCGCGATTTCCTCTCTCTTCTGTGGTAATGGTTCCTTCGCACTGGCCAAACGCAGTTTTTACAACTGTTTGCGGCGAAGCAAGTACGATACAACATTCGAAAAAGGCGACACGATCGCTGTCTGTAAGAAGACTCATTTCTTCTAGGAGCTTGCGACGATTATCTTTATCGGTGGCGTTTTCTCCCGCATAACGCGCGGAGTAGACGCCGGGTCTACCCTGAAGAGCGGGAACGACGAGCCCAGAATCATCAGCAATCACCCATTTACCCAGTGTTTGGGAAGCGTGAATTGCTTTGATTCTCGCATTTTCTTCAAAAGTTTTGCCGGTTTCTTCGGGTGGCTGGTAATTTGGAAAATCGAGAAGGGATAGCACATCCAAAGAAGGAAGCTCTTTTAGAATGGCTCTACATTCGCGGATTTTATGGACATTGCTACTCGCAATGACAAGCTCCATATCGCAATTTCCTCCGCAACCTGTATAACAGAATGAACTTATTTGAGAAAGCTCTTGATGCGGATGATAGTGTATTCTTCACCTTGGAATTGAAATTTTTTCCCAATGGTGAGCCCCTTCATCGTTTGTGCTAGCTTTGACTGAAAGGAGAGAATGTTTTTATCCGGATCTGCGTCCCACGGGCCAAGAAGCGTGTAAGTCACCTTTTGTCCTGTGCTGGTGGCACATTCAACAACCGCTCCAACGCCAACCTCATTTTCAGAAACGTCATCGTGAGAAATCACACGCGCACGATTTAACTGCTCAGAAAGAGACTTGAGTTCAGATTGCAAGCGGTCCCTTTTTTCAAGAGCAGCTTTAAATTCGGCGTTTTCGCGAAGGTCTCCATGGGCTCTTGCCACTTCGATCTCTTTTGCATTCTGCACTGTTTCCACGGTTGCTATCTGCTGTATTCGCTTCTGCAGTTTCTGATATCCCTCTTGAGAGGTCCAGATGACTTGGCTGTCCGTGGGTGGTGCCTCATTTTTGCGTCGCACTTTGCCCAGGGTCGGGTGAACGACTTCAGCAAGAGAGTGAAGAATTTTAATGTCGTGATCTGAAAGCGAGTGGCATTTTGTAGCAAGAAGGAGGAACTCTTTGCATGCATCGATCGATGCCCCCTGCATGATCTCCCTGACAATAGCATAGCGTCCTCCAGAGAGAAGGCCATGAATCTTTTTGATCAGCTCTCGTCCTTGGTCGCGCTGTTCGAGCAAGTTTAATAAGACAAGCAGCGATTCAAAAAACTGATTTTTGCCCAGCTGGTCGCCGAAGGGAAGGGCTGGATTTCCAATGACCTTCTGAAAATACCAGAGAAATGCTTCGGGATGACGGCCAGGATAGGTCGCAAGTTCTTCGAGTTTTTTAGAAACTTCTGCTCGTCCATTTTCCTCTAGGAGCTCATCCAACATGAAGTCGCGCAGGGTGTTCTGCTCCACCAGTAGAAAAAGGTGCAAAAAGATCTCTTTCCAGTTGGCGAGGTGTTTGCGGATCTCTGCAAGCGCTCGTTTTTTGAAAGACTGTACTTCGATTTTCGCGAGAAGGTCTTCATAAGATTTTTGCTGCTTAATCAGCTCGGCAATGGGTGCGTACTCTTTTGCACCGCTCAAATCCTGCAGAAAGAAATGGACCTGCAACTTTTCTGCATCAGTCACTTCAGGAAAAGCGAGCACCTCTTTGAGTTTTGTTTGTAGCTCCGCTTTAAATTCGTCATTTTTGAGAGTGTCAGAGAAATCTTTCATGAAGGAGTAGACCATCTGGATGAGGGTGGCGGCGTTGGGTTTGCTCTCAAGAGCCTTTTGAAGCCGTTCCTCGTGAGAAACCCCGGTCTGTCTTAAACGGAAGGTCTCTTTCACATCCTCGGGTGATTCGATCATCGTGTCTTTTTTAATTTTGGAACGCGCAGTTTGCCACCATTTTGCCCATTCGTTTGCCGGAATGACGAGATCGCAGAGCTCATCTTTAATTTCTGCTCCGGTTTTTGGACCTAGATCACGCAGGAGCATCTGAATGACTTCTAATGGGTTGTCTTTTGCTTTCTGTTCGAGAAGATCAGGATTTCCGAAACGCATCGCGAGAAAATGGTCTTCTGGCACCGGGATGAGAGTTTTAAAGGCGATGTTGAAGGGGAGGTCTTTTTTTCCAGGAACATAATCAAATTCTACGCTGAGCTGCTCTCGAAGAAGTGACACATCATGGATCTCTCCAATTCCCCAGCCGCTCGTATGAAAGACGTAGTTGCCTTTTTTCATATGCATCAGAAGGTCGTAGCCGGAGATCGCGCCCTGGAACTGCTCCTTGTTGCGTAAGCCTACAAGACGAATCATCTCGTTAAAGTGTTTATCGTCGCCATGTTTGCTTTTGAGGAAATCGTAGGCCAGCTCTGCGAGAGCAGGAGTATTTGTTGTTTGAAGATCGATGATGAGTTTAACCACACGGTCAGAAGCGGGAGATGGAGCCATTTTTTTCCAGAGAGGAACAGCCCTGTCCACGTGTCTCCCAAAGGATTCTGCCATGCTCGACGCTTTGATCGCGTCAAGGATCTGTCGCAGCTCTTCGGCATCGACCTCTTCGGAAGATGTATACTCTTCCCATAGGCCAAGTAGCCCGGGATAGTCATGATCAGAGATCTTGGTTTGGAAGTCTTTTAGATAACTCATTTCATTCCCCTGACTTTGCTGAAGATGGCATATTTGAGGCATAACTCACCTAGTTCTCCAGGGAGTATAGAAGGCGGGATGATTATCTTCAAACCCCTTTCGACAAGGAACCTTTCCCACTAAAACTTCCAATTTGTTATGAACATATCCCATTTCTATGTCGCTGTCTGCTTTGAAAAGTTTTGTTGTCATGACGTCGCTCCTGCCTATTTCTCTGGTAGGCGCCTCTCCTCTTTTTAACGATCTTGAGAGAGTGGAGGAGATCAATCGCAAAATTGCGGACGAACTCCCCTTTTTTTATAACTACTCTTTCGTGGGAGGCTACTTTACAATGCCCTCTGCGCGGATGGCAAAGGCAGGAACGATCGCCCTCGGTGGCGCCTCCGCTTCTCCCTACTACAACTTTGGGTTAAATTTTCAAGTTTTTGACCATGTCGAGCTAGCGGGCAACTACCGCATCTTCAGAGGCATCACGGAACAAAATTTTGGCCATGAGGGTTTTGGCGATGACGCCGAAAGAATAGGAAATTTCAAGCTCGCGCTTCTCCTCCCCGAGGATGGCTTCTCAATTTTGCCATCCATTGCCATCGGATGTGAGGATTTTGTTGGGACAAAACGCTTCAATGCAAAGTATGTTGTCGTCACCCAAAGATGGTTAGATGCGAATTTGGAATTCACTTTGGGGTATGGGCAGGGACGCATCAACGGGATATTTGGAGGAGCTGCCTGGAGCCCTTTTCGCGCCTTTAGAAGCAAATTTCTTCGCACACTCTCTCTTATTGGAGAGTATGACGCGATCAACTACAAAAAGCATCCGCATGAACATCCGCGTGGACGCAAGGTCAAAACGAGAGTCAATGCCGGGCTCTCCTATACCTTAGGAGATACACTCCAGCTATCCGTAAGCTCTCTTCGCGGACGGGAGATCGCCGCTTCTGCCTCTCTTCGTTACCCTTTGGGGGATTCAAAAGGGCTATTTGCCAAGGTGCAAGATCCTCTTATTTACTCTTCACCCATAGACACAGAGCCATTAGGTGTATTGCGAGGAGAAAAAGAGCTTGCGCGTGAGCTTGCTTATGCATTTTCTGATCAGGGGCTCGATCTCTACACTGTCTATCTCGCCTACACGCCAGATCACAAGAAGAGTCTCTACCTAAAAATCATCAACAACCGCTATCGAGAGGAGCGGGTCGTGCGCGACCGTCTCGAACATCTTCTCTCTGCACTTGCTCCGAGTGATATCGCACAGATCGTGGTTGTGATCGAAGCAGTTGGAACTACTTCCCACGCCTACACTTTTCGGAGAGAAGATCTCATGCGCTATCAAGAGAGGCACATGGGACGATTTGAACTAGAGGCGCTTGCTCCCATGCGTGAGGCGCCTAGCACCCCTTCCGATTATGATGCAACGCTTCTCTTTCACCGCAAAAAAAGAATCTGGGAATTTACCGTAAACCCAAGACTCCTGACATTTTTTGGGAGCGCCAAGGGGAAGTTTAAGTATAATCTCGCGATGACAGCCTCCCCGGAAGGGTATCTTTTCGATCAGGTCTACTACCGGATGCTCTTCAGCTACAATATCAAGTCGAGCTTCGCAAATCTAGGACAGCAAGACCGACTCAATCCTTCGAAGTTGCTCAATGTAAGAACCGACTCATTGCGTTACTATCAGAGCAACACCGTCGCCATGGAGGAGGCTTATCTACAACGCGGCTGGAATTTAGGACGCGGCTGGTTTTACCGCCTATCTGGAGGATATTTTGAGCCCGCCTATGGTGGTGGAGCAACGGAGCTCCTCTATTTCCCATTACATTCGCCTTTTGCGATGGGGGTAGAGGCGGCTGTTGTAGAAAAGCGGCGCTATAAGGGGGTCGCCTTCACAGATAAGATCCGGAAGCTGGACAAAGAGGGCCACGCCAAGCTTGTTCACTTCCTAGGCGTGCAATACTTCTTCAACTTTTACTACGAGTACAAGCCGTTAAACATCGAACTCAAAGTGAAGGTCGGAAGGTTTCTTGCAAAAGATGTTGGTGTGCGCGCAGAGCTTGCCCGCTATTTTCGAAGCGGCCTTCGCTTTGGCATCTGGTACACCCACACCAACGCGCGCGACGTCGTCAACGGCAAGGTCTATCACGACAAAGGCTTTTCCTTCACGGTGCCCTTCGACATGTTCCTAAAACAAAGCAGCCGCAACTACATCGGCTATGCGACATCGGTCTGGTTAAGAGACCAGGGAGCCGTCGCAGGGACCGGAAGAACACTCTTTTACACGCTCCTAGAAGAACGATACAATTACGATAAGAAGTAGGGACGCGGGAAGAAATGGACGATAATGGACGCGGCTCTCTCATGGCATCCTTTTTGCCTCGCGTTGCTTCTCTAATGCATTCTTAATCAAAATGTTGCGGATAAAAAAGCTCATTGTAGTCTTTCCAATAGCTATGGTAAATTGGTTCTTCTGATTTTAAACTTTAAGGAGAAAAACTATGACATCGAAAGCAGGTTCAGTTCCACAGTTCAAAATCGACCCGTATTATATCCAGAAAGCTACCAC
>JBIOJU010000053.1:0-7046 GCA_044451165.1 Chlamydiales bacterium
CGGATCAGCTATTGAGGTCCTGCGCTTACTGGGGCCGGGTTGGCTGGAATCCGCTTATGAATCTCGTTTTTTCTTTATTGCGCGAAGCGCCTCGGTGCTCTCGGTGTGCTCGGTGTTTAATAATCTTTGCTATGTTTAGATGATTGAGCGCGGTGTGAATTGAAGTGTTACCTATGTTAGCGAACTGGACCACGCGAAGCGCCTCGGTGCTCTCGATGTGCTCGGTGTTTAATAAAAATCTTTTTTTCTTGATTTTTCACTTCTTGAAGAAGAAGGACTTGGCGACTTCTACGCTTACGAAGTAGGTTAGGACGATGGCTCCGACTGCACCGTAAAAAAAGAGAGGTAGTGGTGTAAAGTTGAAGAGCGGAGCAAGTGGTGAGAAAGGAAAATAACAGGCCACACCCGCGACGAGAAGCACGCCAACTAGCAGGTAACGGCTTGGCCTTGACCTGTAAAAAGGTCTGGCTGTGCGGATGGCAAAAACAATCATGGCTGCAGAAGTTACCGATTCCACAAACCAGCCCGTACGAAACTGCGATTCTGACGCCCGTAGGACAAAGAAAAGCACTCCAAAAGTGAGAAAGTCAAAGACCGAACTGATGATTCCAAAGACGATCATAAACTTGCGAATGAATCGAATATCCCAGCGCTGCGGATGACGCAACCTTTCAGGATCTACCTCGTCCGTTGCAATCGCCATTTCAGGAAAATCTGTTAGCAGGTTGATGAACAAAATCTGCTTAGGTAGAAGCGGCAAGAAGCTTAAAAAAAGAGATGCGCCAGCCATGCTAAACATGTTCCCAAAGTTAGCACTTGTCGCCATGAATATATATTTCATCGTATTGGCAAAGGTTCTTCTTCCCTCCTGTATTCCGGTAAAAAGAACGGAGAGATCTTTTTTTAAAAGAACGATATCCGCCTCCTCTTTCACAACATCCGCGCTTCCACCGATTGAGATCCCGACGTCCGCAGCATGAAGAGCTGTCACATCATTAATCCCATCTCCCATATACCCTACAATCACGCCCCTCTTGCGAAGCGCCGTAATGATCCTTTCTTTTTGTGCAGGTTCAACCTCCGCAAAGATGTGATTATCATGAACGCATTTAGAAAACTCTTGCTCATGCATTTTTTGCAGGTCTTCTCCCGTAAGAATGCCCTTTGAGGCAAGACCGATCTCTTCTGCAGTGTGTGTAGCCACAAATCGATTGTCCCCTGTAATGAGCTTCAGGGAAACACCATACTCTGCAAGCTGCGCGATCGTTTTTTTCACCCCTTTTTTTGGAGGATCGTAAAAGATCAAAAACCCTAAAAAAATCATCTCTTTTTCATCATCACGACTAATGCGCTCTCTTGCAAGAGGACGATAGGCAAGAGCAAGTACACGCAGGCCTTGTCTACTATACTTCTCAAACTGACTCGCAATCTCTTCTTGCATTGTCGCAAATGGCGCAATCACCCCTTCTCCAAGTTCCACCTGCGTGCAGAGACCTAACACCTGTGGGACAGCCCCCTTCATGATCATCAGAGTCTGTTTGCGTGTTGCAGCGAGCACAGAGATTCTTTTACGTATAAAATCATAAGGAATTTCATCCAGCTTCTTCCATGAGGAGATATCGGGATGCTTTGTCTCAAGAATTGCGCGATCAAGTGGATTTGTATAGCCCGATTGCATCGACGCATTGATTGCACCAAAAAGATGGCTTTTTGCACTTTCACTACCCGTGCTGTCTATCGCCTGCCGCAAGATCATCTTTCCCTGTGTGATAGTTCCTGTTTTATCGACACAGAGAACATTCATACTTCCAAAATCTTCAATCGAAACGAGTTTTTTCACGATTACTTTTTTCTTGGCCATTGCATTTGCCCCGTGCGCTAAGTTGACGCTGATGATCGCAGGAAGTAGCTGTGGCGTAAGCCCTACTGCAAGGGCAAGAGAAAAAAGAAGCGAGGAGAGAATCGGTCTATGCATGGCAAAGTTGATACAAAAAATTGCTCCCACGAGAATGAATGTGACGAGCATCAAAAAATAGCCAAACTTTTTAACCCCCTTTTCAAAGGCGGTCTCTGGAGGTCTCTCCTCGAGCTTTTGCGAAATTTTGCCAAATTCAGTCTCTTTTCCAAGATGGACAACGACTGCTTTCGCCTGACCGCTGATCACGTGCGTTCCAGAAAAAAGAGAGTTGGTCCGCTTACTAATGCCAATTTCCGCAGGGAGTAGACCCGTACTTTTTTCAACCGCCATCGTCTCCCCCGTTAAGGTCGCCTCATCAACGAAACAGTCTTGTGCCTCAAGAATGCGACAATCGGCAGGAACGATATCGCCTGCTTTAAAAATCAAAATGTCTCCGCGAACGATCCTCTCCATGTTTACATCTTGCGCTCTTCCTTCCCGAAGAACAGTGACTTTGATTTTGACTAGGGCAAGGAGTTTTTCGACGGTTTTGGCAGCCTTTTTCTCTTGGAGATATCCCAAAAGCCCGCTGACGAGAACGATTGTCATGATGATGATCGCCTCGGTTTTATCTCCAAAAATCAAAGAGAGCAGCGCCGCAAAAAGAAGAAGGAGGATCAAAGGGTGAAAAATAAAAAGGGAGAGCAGCCGCTTTTTTTTCTTTGGCCGCGCAAGATTTTTTTCCGAGCCCTGCAGCCGTCTTCTCACCTCATGACCGCTTAAGCCATTCGGCGAGCTGTTGAGTTTTTCGATCACCTCATCTTCGCTGACACTCCAAAATCTAAAATTGTTCAAAGAACCAGTTGTATGCATGGCGGGCGACCTCCTCTAAGGTTCCAGGCTCTTCGAAAAGGTGGGTCGCGCCAGGCACGATCACCATCTTCTTTTCATCCATTAGATAATCGAATGCCTTTTCGTTCAACGCAATCACTTCTCGATCTTCTCCTCCAACGATGAGGAGTGTCGCAGCTTCCACCTTCGAAAGAAGAGGGATCACAAGATCGGGACGGCCACCACGAGAGACTACTGCTGTCACCTGTTTTGGACGTTCTGCAGCGGCAGCCAGTGCAGCTGCTGCTCCCGTGCTCGCACCAAACAGCCCGATCTTCATCCCTCGCGTTTCAGAATTTGCGATCAGCCAATCGACGATTGCGACAAGGCGTCTTGTCAACATAGGGATATTAAAACGCAGCTCTCTTGTTATCTCATCTTCGCGCTCCTCTTCCTGCGAAAGAAGATCGATGAGAAGCGTCCCAATCCCACCCTCTTGCAACACCTTTGCTACAAATTGATTGCGAGGACTATGGCGGCTACTCCCGCTGCCATGGGCAAACAGGACAATCCCCTTGGCTTTCGGAGGAATTTTAAGACTCCCCTCAAGAAGCTGCCCACCAACGTTAATTTTTATTGCGTCTTTTGCCATGAGCTTCCCCTACTGTGTAATATTTTATATTTTAGTCATTAGAAACCTTTAAGCTCTGTTATAATCGCTGATTAATTATTTATGAAAATAGTTGTTGGAATGTCTGGCGGCGTCGATTCTGCCGTCTCAGCGCTTCTCCTCAAAGAGCAGGGGCACGAAGTGATTGGCCTCTTCATGAAGAATTGGGAAGAAGAGGAGGGGGCGTGTCATGCACTTGAAGATTATGAAGATGTTGTCAAAGTCTGTGAGCATCTTAAAATCCCCTACTACTCGGTGAGTTTTGCAAAAGAGTATTGGGAGAACGTATTTGCACACTTTTTGGATGAGCTCAAACGCGGCTTTACGCCCAATCCAGATATTCTTTGCAACCGCGAGATTAAGTTTAAACTTCTCCTCGAAAAGGCGCTCGCACTTGGTGCAGACAGCCTTGCCACAGGACACTATGCACGCACCGACGGTACAAAACTCTTAAAAGGAGTCGACCCACAAAAAGATCAGAGCTATTTTCTCTACACGCTGCAAAAAGAGATCCTCCCCTCTGTAATTTTTCCAGTCGGCGGCATGGAGAAAACAGAGGTCCGCGCACGCGCCAAAAAGACGGGCCTTCCCAATGCAGATAAAAAGGATAGCACTGGCATCTGCTTCATTGGCAAGCGCGACTTTAAAACCTTTTTAAACCGCTACCTCCCCTACCAAAAAGGAGAATTCCGTACTCTCGACGGCAAGCTTGTAGGAGAGCATGACGGGATCGCCTACTATACGATCGGACAGCGCAAAGGTCTTGGTATTGGCGGTCCAGGCGACGCCTGGTTTGTTATAAAAAAAGATGTCGAAAAAAATATCGTCTTCATCGAACAAGGCGAAGATCATCCCGCGCTCTACACCACTGAGCTCGTCGCGACAGATGCAAGTTGGGTTGGCGCTCCGCCACACACACCCTTCCGCTGCACAGCCAAAGTCCGCTACCGCCAGCCCGATCAAACCTGCACAATCACAAGCATCGAAAGCGGCAAGCTGCATGTCGTCTTCGATGCACCCCAGCGCGCCGTCACCCCGCGCCAGTCGATCGTCTTCTATGATGATGGAATTTGTCTCGGCGGCGCAATGATTTCAGACTACGAAGGATTCCAATCCTCCGCTTCTAAATAAATTTTAGTTGTGATCGTACCGCTCTTGTCGAAGACAAATTTTAAGCTGTTGATAGATCGGACGTGAAAACTCGTCGATGTTGAGCATCTAACCTCTGTTCCCCCTATCCAATTTGCAAGTGCCTTTTCCTGCTCGCATGAAGCGATATTCAACGAGCGCAAGACAGCAAAGATCGATAGCCACTGTCTTTTTTGAAAGACGAATGAATGATTTTCCCTATCTAGCACACGACATTCGATACCAATCCGATCATGCACAGATCCACCTACATCTATCCCTAACATTGTCACGTCAAGATCAGAGTCAAATTTTTGCAACAACGCATGAACTGGGGTAATGTCACATGGATAGTCTAGGGCAGCTAAAAAATCTCTTAGCCGCGCTCGCAGGTGATTCCCTGCAATGTAAAATCTAATCGAATCAAGTGACCTTGCATTCATAAGACCCACATAGCCAACGTGAAGCTGAAAAAGTTTGCATATTTCATAACATCTTTGACACCGCTCTTGTGTTCGCTGAGATAACTGTTTTGAGCTAAAAAAGCTATACACCGATTCAATTAGGTCAATATTGTGGG
The DNA here is from genome assembly GCA_044451165.1 of Chlamydiales bacterium. Lineage (GTDB taxonomy): Bacteria > Chlamydiota > Chlamydiia > Chlamydiales > Rhabdochlamydiaceae. The sequence continues at coordinate 5,107 of JBIOJU010000053.1, forward strand.
TTTGGCGAAACAAAAAGTAGACATTTGGATCAAGGATGATCGCTTCCTGACCAGTGTCGTCAAGAGAGTGAAAATCAAAAAACATCCAAAACTCTTTGAGTGAATTTTTGTAGACCTCGCTTTCAGCACTCACCTTTAAAAAGCTTATAAAATTCGCCCAATGTCGATTTTTTCGCAGTTTCACGGCTGTACTGCAACTTGTAGCAATCTGCTCTAGAGAGCTTTTTTCAAGATCAAGTGCAAATCCAAAATCTACTCGTCTATTTTGTTGGTTTAGTACTAGCTCGAACAACAGACTAGGAGAATATAGTCGTAAAGGAAGATGGGAAAAGAAATTCAAAAGCTGTTTGTATGATTGCTCGGAAATTAGAGCCGAGCCTAAGAAAGGAACCTGTCTTTTAGCAAACTCTGCAAGAACCATGCTCATTTAAGAACCTATTCAGCTAATGGGCAGGAATTTAGCTGAACAGGTGTAGACGGGAGCATATTTACTCAACAAAACGCACCCCAACATTTTTTGCTTTTAGTGTCTTTCCAAAATCCACCAGCAACTTTTTCTAGTTCTCCTTCACTCAGTTCCCTGTCATTCGCAGGAGAGGGGGGTATTACAAACGTATATGAATTTGCTGTGTCCTCTATTGCTCGGATTTTGATCTCATCAGAATTAATGACAAGCCCCATCTCCTGAAATGCGGCTCTCGGATTTTCCATGAGTCGCTTTTTAAATTGAGGGTCTTTCCATGCTTTTACAATAATTTTGGCTCTGAGTTTTTCAAAATCATGATGCTTTGTCATAATATCTCCTGGTTTTTCTTCCTTTTAAAAGAAAAGCTTTATTATGGCAAGCTATACCCAAACAACCTGAAAAGTTGGGAATTTGACAAGGAGGCTCCTCAGATTTTTCATCTGCGACGAGTGGCATTGTAGATAGACAAGGCACGAGGAGCAGATGAAAAATCTGAGGTAAAGCCGACGCACTCAAAGCCCAAGTTTTCAGGTTGTTTGGGTATAGATGTTAACTGCGAGGCACCTCATCGCCCAAATCCTATGAGCACTGAAGAAAAGAAATGATGAGTGATGAGCGAAAAGAAAGAATTTGTTAATCCAACTCTCTTCCTCTTCACTCTTCAGTTCATCATGCAGCACTCATCATTTTGCTGAGTGGTTTCTAACCTTACTATGCTTCTTGCCATACCAGGAGTAGACAAAACAGCCGAGGATCAGCCATCCAATAAGCTGCCACCAGGTGACGTTTGGAAGCCCAAACATCAGGAGAAGACACGAGAGCGTGCCCAAAAGGGGCACGAAGGGAACAAAGGGGGTTTTGAAGGGACGATGCAGGAGGGGCTGCTTATAACGGAGCACCAGAACACCGAAGCAGACAATGGCAAAAATAAAAAGGGTCCCCATTGAAACAAGCTTGCCGAGAATTCCTACAGGGAAAAGGCCTGCAATTGTCATGCAGATCAAAGTGACTACAATGGTGGTTAAAAAAGGTGTTCTAAATTTGTGATGAATTTTCCCGAACATCTTAGGCAGGAGGCCATCATGCGCCATTGTGTAAAAAATGCGGGCCTGTCCAAGTAGCATGACCAGAATCACGGTTGTAAGTCCCGATAAGATTCCGATTTTGACCAGAAGTCTCATCCAGAGAAAATTCTTACCAAGCGCATTCACAGCCACCGCAATAGGATCTGGAACAGCAAGGAGTGTATAGCTGACAATACCTGTGAGCACGAGTGCGACCATCACATAAGCTAACGTAGAAATCCCTAAAGATCCCAACATCCCGATTGGCATATCTTTTTGCGGGTTTTTTGCCTCTTGTGCAAGGGTAGAAATCGCATCAAACCCAATGAAAGCAAAGAAAACCACGCCAGCGCCCTGTAAAATTCCACTCCAACCAAATTCACCGAAAACGCCCGTGTTTGCGGGGATAA
>JBIOJU010000054.1:0-6964 GCA_044451165.1 Chlamydiales bacterium
ATGGCTATCTCAACCTTAAAGACTCCACAGTAAAAGCACTGATGCGTCCTCGTGAAGAGGTGCTCTACTTTGATTTGGAGGAGCCTCTTGCGAAGTTGGTGCATCTTTTTGTCGATCAAGAGTGTTCTCGGATTCCTATCTGTCAAGGCGGATTAGATAAGATCGTGGGCATCATGACGAGCCGTCTTATTTTTCTTCATCGCCCCTCACTTCATCAGACCAGCGATCTTTTGCCGTTTTTACAAAAACCGTTTTTTGCTCCAGAAACAATGGCCGCACAAGCGCTGATGGGACAGATGTATGAACGAGAAGAGTCGCTTGCCATCGTCGTGGACGAATATGGCTCTGTTTCCGGTCTTATTTCACTCGAAGATATGGTGGAAGTTGTCGTCGGAGAGATCGCAGACAGAAGAGATGAGAAAAATCGCTACACACGAGCTGGCGAAGATGTGATCATCACAAGCGGCAAGCTGGAGCTGAGTGAATTTGAAGCGATCTTCGATTACCCACTCAAGAGTGAGCATAACATGGTTTCAATTGGCGGCTGGCTCACAGAACAGCTGGGCGATATTCCTAAAACTGGAACCAAGTATCTGACAAAAGACTTTCTTTTCCATGTCCTGGCCGCCGAACCAAACCGCGTCAGGCGTGTCTACATCAGACGCCTTCACCCCAAAAAGAAAAAAACATGACTGCTTCCGGCAAGTTTTATTTAGGCATCATGCTCGCAAGCCTCTTAGTGCAGGGATTTTTCGCCATGCTTGAAATGGCGTGCGTTTCTTTCAACAAGGTGCGCCTCCAGTACTACATTAGTCGTGGGAGCAGGCGCGCTCTCTGGCTGAGCTATCTTTTAAATCATCCTGCGCAGCTTTTTGGCACCACACTGATTGGAGTCAACTTGGCTCTTCTTGTGGGATCGGAGGCGGCGCGCCATTTTTATGGAGAGATAGGTCTTAGTCCCGATTTTGCTCCTGTCAGCCAACTTTTTCTCGTGCTAATTTTTGCAGAGATCTCCCCGTTGTTTGCTGGCCGTCGTTATGCAGAACATGTTGTGATGTTGGGGATTCCGCTTCTTTTTGGAGTGTCAGTTCTACTCAGGCCGATCATCTGGCTGCTTGATCTGTTATGCCTTGCCTTTAATCGACTCATGAAAAATCCCAAAAGCCCGGGACTCTATCTCACAAGAGAAGAACTGCAAAAGGTGATCGAGGAGCAAGAGATTTTACCAGCACAACCGGAGCAAGCGGAGTTTGATACGATTGTTGGAAAAATTTTCGCTCTTAAAAATAAGCGGGCAAAAGAACTCATGAAGCCTCTCTCTTCCGCCCCGCTCGTCCCTTCGATCTGTACGATGATGGAGATGCGGGCACTCTTACGAGAAGAGTACTCTCCCTACCTTCCCATCTACCACAAGACGCCGGAAAATATTGTTGCCATTGCATACCCGCGTGACCTGTTGCGCTTGCCGGAAACTGCACGTGTGCGTGAACACGCTAGGCCTCCCTGGTTTATCACTGAAAACACGTCTATTCTTCAAATTCTGAAACAGTTTCGCAGAAACAATAAAAGCATTGCCGTCGTGCTCAATGAAGCAGGCCTTGCCGTCGGTATTCTCTCACTTGTTGAAATTGTGGATGAAATTTTCGGTCAGATCGACAGGCGGCTTTTAGATGAAGTGGGGCCCCGCTCGCGCCACGTTATCGTCGATCGCACTTTTGGAGGCGACATGAAAATTTCCGATTTTAATGCCCAATTCTCCGTACATCTTCCCGATGAGGGGACAGAAACACTGGGCGAGCTTGTGACAGCAAAACTAGGCCATCCTCCCACCAAAGGAGAGAGCATTCGCCTCGACCAGTTTGAACTCACCGTGGAAGAGGCGTCGCTCTTGGGAGCCAAGACGATCTCCGTGAGAACAGTCTACTGACTAGGTGAGGAACAAGTGATGTGAAGACAGAAAGATTGGGCACGTGCACGAAAGAGGAAAAAGACGGGGCCAACGGACAACAAACTAAAATGGCGTTGTTGGATAAATCGGAAAAATAACCACCGAGCGCACCGAGAACACCGAGATGAAGAGCAAATAATAGAATGACCAGCGTGGTCATTCTGTCATCCTGCAATTTCCCTTCCTTCTGCTCGGTGCTCTCGGTGTGCTCGGTGTTTTAAGAATGGATTTATGCAACAAAGCCATTCCTGTCCATGGCTTGTCTGTGCAAGTCCATTTTTCTTCGGCGGTGCTCTTATTTTCGAGCGCGTGCCCGTTTCCGGATCTCTTCGTTCAGTTCATCACTTGTTTTAGGATTTCGACTGCGCGGTCGATCTCATCCTGCGTTGTCATGCGGGAAAGAGAAAACCTTAGGGTGGAGCGGGCGATTATGGGCGAGAGGCCCATGTTGAGCAGGACGCGGGAGGGCTCGAGGGCGCCGGCGGCACATGCTGAGCCATGGCTTGCGCAGACTCCTGCCATGTCAAGTTTTAGAAGGAGTGTCTCACCGTCCACACCCGGAAAAGCGAGGCAGGAGGTGTTGCACGCGCGCGGAGAGTTTTTTCCGTGCACGATGAGGTCTGAAATGTGTGTTTGTAGCGCTTTTTCGAAATGATCTCGTAGGGTGCGCATTTCTATTTCTGATGCAGGTAGTCTGAGAGAAAATAGCTCGACAGCTTTGGCGAGGCCAATGATGCCAGGAAGATTTTCTGTGCCCGCACGCCGCGTATATTCCTGGTCTCCACCTGTGTGAAGCGGCTGGCAGGGGAAGCTGGTACGGATAAAGTTAAATCCAACCCCTTTGGGCCCGTGAAATTTATGGGCAGAAAAGGCTAGCGCACTCACTCCGGGTGGAATTGTGAAAGACTCCTTGCCTAAGAGGGCGACGCCATCTACAACAAAAGGAATTGAGCGTGCCTCACATAGGGCGGCAATTTCTGCGATCGGGTTTTTAATTCCAGTTTCGCTGTTCACAGCACCTAGCACCACAAGTCGCGTGTCGGAGCGAACCGCTTGAGCGACCGCCTCGGGAGTTATAAAACCTTTTTCTTGGGCAGGAAGTAGTGTGACGGTGGCTCCCTGTTTTTCTAAGGCGAGGAGGGTGTTGTAGACTGAAGAGTGTTCAATATCAGAAGAGATGATATGACCCTTTCCGTGCGTAGAGAAAAAACCGCGGAGGAGCATGTTGACTCCTTCTGTTGCTCCCGACGTAAAGATGATTTGCGAGGATCTAACGCCTAACACCTCTGCGATTGTTTGTCTTGCTTTCGAGAGGCGTTTGCGTGCTTCTTGTCCGAAGAAGTGAACGGAAGAGGGATTGGAAGGGGGAGTGGCAAGCTCCTCGACCATCGCCTGTCTTACTTCTGGGTCGAGCGGAGTTGTCGCATTATTATCTAAGTAGATTCTCATTTTTTCGAAATCTTCACCATGACAACTGTGATATTGTCATATCCTCCTTTTTCCTTGGCAGAATGGACAAGGTTATCAGAGGCTTCTTTTATTGTCTTAGATTTCAACAAGATAGATTGCATTTCTTTAAATGAAAGATCGTCTGTAAGTCCATCGGAACAAAGAAAATAAATGTCATTATCTTCTAAGTTTGAAAGTTCTACGGTTGGAAGAACTTCTCGTTGTGTCCCGATCGCTTTTGTAAGAATATTTTTACACGCACGGGAGGTGCTTGTGTTGAGTTCTCCTTTTGCGATGAGTTCTTGTCTAAGAGAGTGATCTTCTGTGAGTTGTGTGAGGATTTTGTCTCTAAACCGATAGATGCGACTATCTCCCACATGCGCAAAAATAAGAACGTCTTGATAGATCCACATGCAGGCGAGGGTAGTGCCCATGCCGGCATAGCTCGCACGTTCAAGAGAGAGCTGATACACCTTCTGATTCGCTCGTTCGATGCTTTTTTTAAGTAGCGCGGGCGCAGTTTCTTTCGAGGAGAGGTCAGCATTACATAGAAGTTTTTCAATTTCGTGGGTTAATGTCTCGACTGTCTTCTCGGAGGCGACCTCGCCTGCCTGGTGGCCGCCCATGCCATCTGCTAGGACAAAAAACGCGCAATTGGGCAGTGCAGCCCAAGCATCTTCATTGTTTTTACGTACAAAACCCACATCTGAAATGCCATAACTTTCCACGTTAATTTTCATCCACAGTTTGGTTCTTGTATTTTGACTATAAAAAGAGGCAGCTTCGTATTGAGATCGACGAGTAGGAGTAGAAAGGGGCGATCAACAATAAACTGTCGCAAAGGAGAGGCGGGGGGAGTCGCGGTGACATTCATTGAAGCGGCGGTTGCCGCAGCCGCTACCACTCCCAGCTCATCAAGCGAGAAAAATGCCTGATGCACTACACGGCTTAAAAAAAGGTCGCGCATGCCGTCGATCCCGGAAAAATTGGCCTTCTCGGTGAAGGCTGTTTTGATGCCTATTGCTGCGAGTGGCGCATTTAAATCGGTTCGGCTATCGAGCTGAAATTTTGGCATTTTTACATGAACTCTCTCGTTGTGGAGTCCACCCACCCAGCGAGAAAGAAGCTCATTGGACATGAGCTTTTCGATATCCGAGAGCTCCTTTCCTTTTTTAGGAAGAAAAATTAGGCACGCGAGGGTGCTCTTCTCATCTTTTTTCAAAAAGGGAAGAGAGAGAACCTGCATGCTCTCATCTTCCAGAAAAAGAAAAGAGGCAGTCTGTTCCATCATTTGCACGGGCATCGTCGTTTCAGAGTCTGGATAAAAATCGCTCTCCTTGGTTTTCTTTGCATCAAAAGGTTTTTGCCAGCTGCCTTGAAAGTAGACGGCGTTTGTCAAAACCATGCGTGTCGAGCCGTCAAGATCGTTTGCTTGTAAAAGACGAGAAATTTTTCCATGCGTTTCATTTGAGACCCACTCATTGATGAGTGCGGTTGCTTCTTCAGTTTTTGAAAAATCTAAGCTCTGGATATTCGCACGGTACCCCTCTTCCAGCGCATGGCGGTAGTCGGCAAGCACAAAGGAGTCGCGGTCTAGCCAGAGGCCATTTGCGACATCGAGTGTGTAGGATGTGTGCACTGGTGTTGTGAGGTATTTTGCTAGGAGCGACGCGGCCTTCGGAAGATCGGTTCGATTAAAGGTGAGATGTAGGGCTTGCTGCATTTCGGTAGCTGTATCTTCTCGTGCGCCGATAGAAACCATGGAAAGGCAGGAAAAGATTGAATAGGGGGAATAGATCAAATTTGGTGACGAACCGTTGTTTAAAACTTTATACAAGGAGAAGCCAAAATCGCCACATTCCTGAGATAGCTTTTGAACCTTCTGTTCTTCTTTCGTTGCAGAAAGAAGGGGAAGTGTTGCAAAAAGTAGTCCGAAAACCATTTTTTTTAAGAGCATGTTTTCCTCATGATTCGGGCATTAACAAAATGCGAAGCGCACTCACTGTGTTAAAAGTCATGTGCAAACTGATAGGTGCAAACAGTGATCTCTGTCTTTCATAAATAAAACCCAAATAGCATGCAAAGGTAAAAAGAGAGAGGGCAAGAGAAACATTGCCCCACCCCTGCGAAGTGGATAGGTGAAAGAGAGCAAATGAGAAAGCGGAGAGCAAAATGGCCGCCTTAGTGCCAAGATATTTTCGAAAGAAGGTTTGTAAAAATCCTCGGAAGAGCCACTCTTCGATGATCGGGGCTGCCACGATGATGGTTAAAAGAGCAGCAGTCAATAATGGCGGTGAACCGAGAGCCGTCTTCATGAAACGAACGGCTACTTGCTCGTAGCTTTCAACGCCAAAAAAAAGGTAGAGAAGAAGATCGCATATCTGCGCGATGAGGACAACGAGTGGAAATGCGATCACCCAGGTGAGGGCGCCCAAAAACAAGTCGGAAATGAAGCGGCTTTTACTCATCTCTCCTCTCATCCATATATTTCGCATCGTTCCGCGATCTTGTTTCGAGGCATAAAGAGTTAATCCTCCAAGAATCACGATCAGAGAAGAGAGCTGTAGCATTCCCGCGAAAAACATGGGATCTGCCTGCACCTTTGTTGCAAATAAAACGGAGGTTGTCCTGACTACGACGGGAGCGAGGAGTAGAGAGACCAGAAGATAGATGCCAAAGGGGGCTATGACCTGCATTCCACGCAGATGGAATGGGGGCCGGTCCTCTTGCAAGGGCAAAATAAAAAAACCGTTACGCTTGGCTATCCAATTTAAGAGCAGTCCAAAGAAGCCAAATAATAGGATAAGATGCAGGTGCTCAAAGAGGATCTCATGACTAATCTGCTTAATCACTGGCCTGACGCTAAAAGAACGTAGTCCTCGATACGACTTGCGAGCTCTTTAATCAGTTTTGCATGCGCAATTCCTAACGGAGAAACATGGTAATTCTCTTTACCCCAAGGAATTTGTTGAAAATTCTCTTTTGTGAACTGTTTCGGGAGATAGTAAGAATCATCTAGGATTTCTTGTAGGACAATTCTAGGTTGCTGGCCACGGAGATCGACCACACGTAGTTTGATGCTCATCTTTAGGTCTGCAGGTGACTGACTGATGTTTGCATAGGAAACAGGCACTTCTTCGTGTTGAAGCACCTCTCCAAAAATCACAAACTCTGCTCCTTTAATCTCTTTTTTCATCCATGAGAGATCTGTAGAGAAGGGGTCTCTATCGCCGGCGAGTTTTTTTGTGATCGAACGGGCGATTTCATGAGATGTAAGGGATAGTTTTCCTCTAGGCGCAAGCTTCCGCTGAATGCCAACGGTCAGCTCGTCAGAGAGGCTCCAAGAGACGCCTGCATTTTCCGTGCGATCAAAAATGGGAACAATGGCAACACTTGGTTTTGCTTTTTGTTCGACTGTAGCAGTCGCTTTGTCAGTGTCCCTTCTATTGCATGCAGCTAAACTCATCACAAGAGCCATAAACAAAAACGCGCGTACCATAGCCATAAATCCTCCAGAGTAAGTGCCCATCATATCACGCCGCCATTTTCTGACTAGAAAAATAGAAA
>JBIOJU010000055.1:0-6918 GCA_044451165.1 Chlamydiales bacterium
CCCCCTAGCAAAAGAAGAATAGCCATCACGAAGACCTTTACCATAAATAAACATAGACCTCTGCCAAAATTCCTGCTTTTCCCAATCAGATTCATCTGCATTAATAATAGCATTACGCGCCTGAAGCTGAGTGTTAATAACTGCATTTGTCATAATCATCTCCATTGATTTCAAAATAATTAGATAAAAGATTATAATGATTTAGATTAATAAATTTCAATACTAACTTAAGCCGCTTAAAACTAACGGCTTATTCTTTACCAATATCAAAAAAAGTTTAAAAAGTGAAAATAAGGCCGGTGAAGAGGCCGTGGATGAGGGCATTGCCGGAGGTTTTGACATGCTTATGCATGTCAAAGCTGGATGAGTTGTTAAGCTGTTCGGGTGCAAGAGCTAGGCCTGTAAGGTAGATCATCTCGTAGCCAGCATGAAGGTTAAAATGCGGTGTAATCTGAAAATTGAATGAAGCGGCAACGTCGGCGAGGAAAACTGGGTTCCACTTCTTCTTTGTAAAATCTCTAAGTGTAATGGTGTTATTGCGATCGCCTAAAAAAGTGTGCTGCTCGGCGCGGTCTAAAAGTGGCGCGAATTTTGCAGTAAAATTCCAGGTGATCTGCTCTGTCGGGTTCCATTCAAAGCAGCCGCCGATTTGTGGGCCGCCCATGAGGTTACGTGTCTGAACGTTGTAGTTGCTTGTTTCAGTTATTTTCGTAAACGCGATTTTTAGCCACTCGTGCAGGTTGATGTAGCGTAAGCCAAAAACCCAAGAGACAGAAAAATAGTCTGCACGCCGCGGCGTGAAATGGCCCCAGTAATTTGCTTCTGCACTATAAAATCTCGATCTGTACTTGGCCTCAGCTCGGTCTGCATTTACAAAATCATTTGTAAATGAAGAGTCGTGAAACGGATAGCTAAGTGTGCCATTTCCATGTCTTTCTTTTTTTCCATGCCACTCATTCAAATAGAGAAAATTCCCTTCTAGCGACCAGCGCCTGTCTGGGCGATAGCCAAGGCCGACCCGGAAGCCAGGTTCAAAATGAAACTCGTGGATCAGCTTGTTTGTTCTAAGGACTCCCAAGTTCTGGCAGGGCAAAACACATTGCGGCACCTGATCTACAATCGTATGAGACTGTAGAAGCGTTCTGTTCATATAAACAAATTCGGTATTCAGCGCCCAGTGGTGGCTCAAATTCCAATCCTCATGAGCAGTGAGCTCATGTGTAATAAACAGCGAAAGGGCGAGTGCTCCTACTGCGCCACCCTGCAATGTGCGTACAAAAATCATGATTCGCATCATATGAAATTCAAGAAATTTTCCCCTAAGAGTTTTGAACTGAAGAAAAAGAAAATCCGGGATTTTCCTCTGCGCATCACTTCTCTATTGCTGTCCACCAGGGTGCGAAGGCTGAAAAGAGCGCATCTGCACTCTGCGAGCGCATGCAGGCGCCTGTTGCGCATGTGCGAAGAATGGGACACCGCTTTTCAAACATTTGTCCGTAGGGACAAGCGCCTTGCATGGCAAGATGTTCACTCCCCTCTGGCTTATAATACGCGGCAGATGATGCACCAAAAACACTAAAACTAGGCGTTTTCGTTGTCGCGCATAAATGGAGCGCAGCGGAGTCCACAGCAAGTATGCCGCGCATCTTACGCATCAGCGCTTGCCAAAAATTGAGTCCCATATCCCCCACACTCTGACTATCTCGTGGAAAAGAGAGCTTCAGCCGATCCGCTAAGCGCTTTTCTTTTTCATTCCCCCAGACAAAAACAAAAGAGGGTTTGAACTTCTCTTCAATCTTTTTCAAAAGGAAAAATAGGGTCTCTTCGTTCAGCTGCTTATTTTTCCACTTGGAGCCAAAGCAGACCATGAGTGGCGCTCCTTGAGTCTTGCGGACGATCTCTTCCATGCGAGCGGCCTCTTCAGGGGAAATAGTAAGCGTAATTTCAGCCGGTACGAAAGGGGCAAGATCTTGAAGATGCTGTTGCACAAGATACAAATTTCGCATACGCACAGAAAGATTTTTGGGTGGCGCATACCTGTGTGTCGTGACAAACCAGTTGGGTTTTTCGGGAAGGGAGCTCCATGCAAAACCCACCTTCTCTTTTGCGCGAGCAAGAAGGGTGACTAGCGCGGATTTGCAATTTCCCTGAAGATCGATGAGAAGGTCATACTCCTCTTTTCTGAGAAGTCGCAAAAATGTTCTCACCTCTTCACGAGTTTTCTTTGCAAAACACGCCATGCGCCACGCGCGCGAGTCAAGCACAAGAACTTGATTGAGTTCGGGATGCGCTTGTAAAAGAGAGACGCTCTCTTTTTCTACGGCCCAATCGATCTGCGCCTCTGGAAATTGTCTTCTGAGGTAGCTGAGCACTGGGAACGAGTGGAGAACATCTCCGATCGAAGAAGTTTTAACAATTAAGATCTTCACAGAGAAAGCGCCTTTTTTATCTGCAGAAAATCTTCGGGTAGAGGCGCCTTTATCTCAACCTCTTTTTGCGTGATCGGATGGATAAAGCGCAGCTCGCTCGCATGAAGCAGTTGTCTACGCAAAACAGGAAGTTGAGTAAAAAATTTACCATATAGAGTGTCTCCTAAAATAGGATGGCCTAGCTCACTCAGGTGAACTCTCAATTGATGTGTACGGCCTGTGATCAGCTCGCAAAGGAGAAGCGATGCCGTTTCAGAGTTTGTAAGACGATCCCATAGAGTGATTGCGCAGTCTTCTTCTCTTCCGTTTCTTTGGGACCCCCAGACGGTTTGTCCATGGCGAACGCCCTTTTTAACCAAAAAACTCTCTATTTTTCCCATCTTTTTGGCCACTCTGCCTGAAACGATCGCGAGATAGTATTTTTTGATTGTGCGCTTGCGAAAAAGCTCGATCATTTTCTCTTTAAACTCTGGAAGCTTTGCAAGCAGAAGAGCGCCGGAGGTCTCCTTGTCTAAACGATGAATGAGCAGCAGCTTGCCCTCAAATTGAGGAAATAGCTGATTCCAAATCTCATTTTCGCAAATCACACCAGGAGGTTTATTCACCACAAGAAGCACCTCATCCTCGTAAAGGATCTGAGGTGGTAAAACCTTTCCGAATGAAAGGTCGATTTCCACTAGGTCGCCCGTCTGCAAAGTGCGCGTGGAGATCCGTTCAATCTTTCCATTCACAAGGCAGCGTTTCTCATCGATCGAACGCTTGATCGATTTTACAGAGTGTTTCTCTCCACATCTGGCTCGCAAAAAAGCAAGAAGCTTTTGCGGAACCTCAACCCGAAACTTCATACGCGACTCTCTCCAAATCAGAAAAATCCCGTGGGATTTTCCTCTTCTTTCTCCAAACTTAATTTATGCAAGGTTCTCGAGGAATTCGATGAGGAGGCGCACTCCAACCCCTGTTGCATAGCTAGGATGGTAGGGCTTGTGGAGTTCGGAGAGAAAAGCAGTGCCCGCGATATCGAGGTGTGCCCAGGGCATCCCCTTCTCTATAAATTCATTCAGGAAGATCGCTCCCATGATGGGACTTGCCTTCCTACCACCGCCCGAGTTTCTTAAATCTGCGATGGGTGACTTCATCGGCTCGAGGTATTCACGGTAGAGTGGAAGACGCCAGAGGCGTTCATATGTTCTTTCTCCGGCTTCAGCAAGACCTTTTGCGAGTTTCTCATCGTTAGAAAAGAAACCAGTCACCTCTTCGCCAAGGGCCACCACGACGCCACCCGTGAGCGTTGCAAGATCGATGATTCTAGAAACTTTGTAATGTTTTTGGAGATAAGAGAGAGCATCTGCAAGGACAAGCCGTCCTTCTGCATCTGTGTTTGTAATCTCCACTGTTTTCCCACTGTGGCTGCGGAAAACATCGCCAGGTTTGTAACTCTTAGGACCAATGGCATTTTCGGCTGCAGCGACAACTCCAATAAGATTCTTTTTTAGACCAAGAGATGCCGCAGCGCGCAACGCACCAAGGACCGCGCCAGCTCCTGCCATATCGCACTTCATTGTTTCGATGCTATTCGTCGGTTTGAGATTGAGTCCCCCTGTATCAAAGCTAATGCCCTTCCCAACGATGGCCGTGATATCTTTGGAGTCGGGATCCCCTTTGTACTCGATGAGGATGAGCGCAGGCTCCTGCATGGCTCCGCGATTTACAGCGAGCATGAGCCCCATCTTCTCTTTTTCGAGTTCTTTTTGGCCGAGCACCTTCACTCCGACTTTAGAAAACTCTTTTGCAATCTCCTTTGCCTCTTGCACAAAGCGCTGCGCGTTCATCTCATCCGCATTTCCATTGACTAGATTGCGCGTGAAAGTGACAGCTTCTGTGAGCTGTTCTTTTCTTTTGATCGTCTCAAGCACGCTCTTGTTTGCGCCGATGAGTGTAATGGTATCGATCTTCGTGTCCTTCTCCTCATCTTTCTCTTTAAATGAAAACGAGTAGTTCGCAAGAAAAATGCCTTCTGCCATTGCAGAAGAGAGAGACTTTTCATCCAACTTTGTATCAGGAAAAAGTATGTTAAGTTTTTTGCACTTCTTGCGACGGGCACTTCTTGTGGCCGATGCAAAACTTGAACGCACTGTTTCCATCGAGCACTCATCTGCTTTTCCCATTCCTAGGAGAAGCACTCGCAGTTCTGGAAAGCGTGGAAGATAGAGAAATTGCGTCTCCCCCTCTTTGCCCGTAAAATCTCCTGCCGCAAGAGGAAGTTTTACTTGGGCAAGGAGAGGTTTGTGATGAAAAGCGGGTTCTGCACTCTTCTTCCCCTGCCAGAAAGGAAGAAGAAGAAGGTCGGCTTTTTTGCGAGCTTTAAAATTTTGGAGTTGATGAATTTGCATTAGAAGGGAATCTCATCTTCGACGAGAGAAGGCTCCTCCTTTCCTTGTCCGTACGCGGACTCGCCAGAACCAGCAGAATGCCCCCCTCCCTGATGCCCGCCTTCGCCATCTTTTCCTTCAGAGCCTGGACGGTCTGTTCTTCCGAAAGGACTAAATTGCAGGTTCAGTGCTGTGATATTCATTGAAACTTGAGGCTGCCCGTCGCGATTTGTAAAAATCTCTGGCTTGCTCAACTCTCCAAATACGATGATTGGACTCCCCTTTTTGAAAAACGAGAGCATTTTGTCAAACTGCTCCCCCCACACAGTCACACGCCACCAGATTGTGTCATCTGTTTTATCTTTTGTCGTGCGCCGCGCTTTTGCAGCCACACGCAGACTCGTGACTTTTTGTCCTGAAGCAGTAAATCGCACCTCTGGATCTGCACCAAGATGCCCTGCAATTGTGATCTGGTTCATTGATCTCTCCCCTGTTTTTCAAATTGTTGTTCGCATCGTAACAGAAAACAAGAATTTGCTACAAAGCGCGAAACCATTATGCTCTAGTTCATGCATAAAATCGAAACAGAGAATGCCCCGGCAGCTATTGGCCCCTACTCTCAGGCAATCAGCGCGGGTGAGTTTCTTTTTATTTCTGGGCAGATCCCCCTCGATCCCAAAACAGGCAAACTTGCGGAAGCAGATATCGGAACACAAACAAGACAGGTTTTGTCTAATCTACAGGAAATTCTTCATGCCGCAGAACTCTCCTGGAACCATGTGGTAAAAACCGAAGTCTTCATGAAAGACCTCTCCCAGTTCAAAGAGATGAACGCCATCTACGCTGAAAAATTTCCAAATGCGCATAAACCCGCCAGACAAACCATCCAAGCGGCAAAACTGCCCATGGACGCTCTCATCGAAATCTCCTGCATTGCCATGAAAAAAGGATAAAGGCTGAAAGCTGAACTGAAGAGAGGGGCTTGACGCTGCCTCTTTCTCAATCAGCCGTCGTCCTTTTCTCCTTCGCCCCATGCAAGGCCGGATCGCGGCAAAAAAGCTTTTGCTCCTTAACGCGCTTAATAACAGTTAATTAAAAAAAATGTAAAATAAATTAGATTTCTGTATAATATGTCACATTATATAATTTTATTTTAACATTAACGCAATAAAACGAGGATTATATGACAAACGCAGTTCCGAGCCCTGTTGGAAGCCCAGGCGGCACAGTAAGAACTAATGAGCAGCCACTTAATCTTGCAAAATATCAAGCGCACATTCTCCTAAATGCCCTGTCCGCGCATCGCGATCAACTGAGTGTGGGGCCTGCGCTTTTACTGAATTTGGGGTCTAATCTTTTAAAGGATGCTTCTAGTCCAGATATTAGTCCCCATCCTGATTCAAGCCCCATAGACGAAGTGAATGGTCTGGGACAAAAAATTATCAAAGATGAAGGCAAAAAAGATGGACTATCACGGTCAGAAGAGTGTCCAACCGTTCGATACAACAATGGAAATTCCAAAAGATTCACATTTAGGTTGAATGAGATTCAAGACAAAAGCAGGCAAGATAACCTAAAGAAGCTGCGTTTAACAAAGTTTTTAGAAGCACACGATAAAGCAGACCCCAGTATCTTTCTCTACGATCCATCCCCCACTAACGAGAAAGAATGAAGGCTGAACTGAAGAGAGGAGGGCTTTTTAACGTTGCCTCTTTCAGAGCAATCACCTCGGCGTCCTTTTTCTCCTTCTCCCCTGCAAGGCTAGGTCACTCCACAAAGCTCTTACCACCTTAACTTCCTTAATATCAGCCAATTAAAAGTTATATTGTAAAATAAGTTATATTATAGTATGATTTACTTCATTATCGCATTTAAAATGCTAATTTTATTTTAATATTTATATAATAAAACAAGGATTTATATGACAAACGCAATTCAGATCCCTATTGCTAGTCCTGGCGGCACACTAAAAATCAAAGGTAAGCCACTCGATATCGGAAAACACGAAATCCAAACACCCCTAAACGCTACGTTCGCGCATCGCGATCAACTGAATTTCTGGTCTGACCTTGATCAGGATGATTCTAGTCCAGATATTAGTCCCCGTCCTGATTCGAGCC
>JBIOJU010000056.1:0-6858 GCA_044451165.1 Chlamydiales bacterium
AGACTAAATATCGGTGTCGATTCAGCAAGCCGTATGGTTGCTCTTACAATGCCCGCGATTTCTGCTTTATAATTGCGTTTGGTGCTGCCATCGGAATTGCCAATAGGTATTTTTTCTAAATTACAAAAAGCTTTCCAAAGCATCTGATCATTTGAGTCGATCGAGCGTTTCCATGCTCGACAAACCCTTTCATCACGTGCCGCCTCGCCCGCTTCCAGAAAAGACAAAGATTTTATTAGCAGGGCGTTTGGAAGTGATGACCAAGATACATGAGAAACTTTGGCTGCCATAAATTCCTCCTCTCTTGAGGGGAAAAGTCTAGCGATGACAAGCAATTAGCGCAAAGACTATCCTAATCGCCGAGAGAGAGACTCGAGCTGAGCGCGGAGGACTTCTGGAAAGTGGGGTCCAAAAAGTGTAAAGTAGCTTTTGAGATCGTCGACCTCTTTTTTCCATTCTGCGGGAATGAGTTCAAAAAGCTGCTTTGTCGAAACGGACAAGCCTGAAAGATCTAGTGCGTTGTGAGCGGGAATTTTTCCAAGAAAAGTCTCCTCAGCCGCTCCTTCTCCTGCTGTTCGCTCAAAAATCCATTTAAGGACGCGTATGTTTTCCCCAAAGCCGGGCCAGAGAAATTTTCCGTCTTTTGACTTTCGGAACCAGTTGACCTGGTAGATGCGGGGACGCTTGACTGGATCGATTTTTTTTCCCATATCAAGCCAGTGCTGAAAATAGTCGCCCATGTTGTAGCCGCAAAAAGGGAGCATGGCAAAGGGATCATGACGCAGCTTTCCTACCTCTCCTTTTGCGGCAGCCGTCGTTTCTGAGGAGAGTGCGGCAGCAAGCAGAACGCCATGCTCCCAACTCCCCGCCTCATAGACAAGAGGAACTGTTGTACTTCTTCTTCCTCCAAAAATGATGGCAGAAATGGGAACACCCTCAGGGTCCTCCGCTGCTGGATCAACAACAGGACACTGCCTGACCGGGGCGGTAAAACGCGCATTAGGATGCGCCGCCTTGGTGCCTTGAGAAGGAGTCCAGGCTCTTCCCTGCCAATCGGTAAGATGATCGGGTGGAGAAGGGGTCATTCCCTCCCACCAGACATCTTTGTCTTGCGTGATAGCCACATTTGTAAAGAGGGTGTTTTTTTCGATGGTCTGCATCGCATTGGGATTGGAGTCCCAAGAGATTCCGGGAGCGACACCAAAAAAGCCTGTTTCAGGATTGATCGCGCGCAGCATCCCATCTTTTCCAATCTTCATCCAGGCGATATCATCGCCCACGCACTCAACTTTCCAGCCGGGAAGTGTCGGCGTAAGCATTGCAAGGTTTGTCTTGCCGCAAGCAGAAGGAAAGGCGCCCGCGATATATCTTTTTTTTCCCTCTGGATTAGTGATCCCTACAATGAGCATATGCTCAGCAAGCCATCCCTGCTCACGTCCCATGACCGAGGCAATTCTTAGCGCAAAACATTTTTTTCCGAGGAGCGCATTTCCACCATATCCACTTCCAAACGACCAGATGCTCTTCTCTTCAGGAAAATGAACAATATGACGCTTTTCAGGTGCGCAAGGCCATGCCACATCTTTTTGTCCTGGCGCAAGTGGCACGCCAACGGAATGCATGCAGGGCACAAAAAAACCATTTCCTAGGAGATCGACCACGCGCTTTCCCATGCGTGTCATGATGTACATGTTGCATACAACATAGGGAGAATCTGTGATCTGCACGCCAATGTGTGAAATAGGCGAACCAAGAGGTCCCATGCAATAGGGAATGACATACATCGTTCTTCCCCGCATGCATCCCTTGAACAGCTGGTGCAGTATCGCATGCATCTCTTGCGGATCTTTCCAGTTATTTGTAGGCCCCGCATCCTCTTTTTTTAATGAGCAGATGAATGTGGACTCCTCCACGCGCGCGACATCGTCGGGGTGGGAGTGGCACCAGAAACTATTGGGACGTTTTGTTGAATTTAAAGGAGTAAAAACCCCTTTTTTTACTAGCCCAGCACATAGAGTTTGGTACTCTTCGGGGGAGCCATTGCAGAGGTGAACATTGTCTGGCCCGCAAAGCTGAACGGCTTCCTGAATCCAGCGCCGTAGTTCAAGATTCTTCGTCCAGTCATCGAGTTTGGTCATGCATCTTAAAGCATTGAACGACGTTTTTTGAATTTATCGAGATACTCTAGAGCTTTCCCTGTGCCGAGACACACGGCAAGAAGCGGATTAGGTGCAACGGTAACAGGAAGACCTGTCTCTTTGATGAGAGCCTTGTCCAAACCTTTGATGAGAGCGCCCCCTCCTGCGAGTACCATGCCTCTGTCAACGAGATCTGCTGCAAGCTCTGGGGGGCATTTTTCGAGGGTGAGTTTTACGCTTTCAATGATCTGTTGGATCGGTTCTGCCAAACACTCGCGAATTTCTACAGAATTGATCCGTTTTGTGATGGGAAGTCCAGCCACCTGATCGCGACCGCGCACCTCCATTTCGAGCTCGTGATCTCCCAGTGGATAGGCGGAGCCGATCGTCATCTTGATCTCTTCTGCTGTTCGCGGCCCAATCATGAGATTGTAGGTGCGGCGCATGTAGTTGACGATGCACTCGTCAAATTCATCACCTGCAATGCGTAGCGAGCGAGATTCTACAATTCCGCCTAATGAAATAATGGCGATCTCGGTGGTACCACCACCGACGTCGATGATCATATTGCCAGCAGGCTCATGCACAGGAAGATCGACACCAATGGCGGCTGCCATCGGCTCTTCGATCAGAATAACCTCTTGAGCTCCTGCGCGCAGGGCTGAATCTTCGACGGCTCGTTTTTCAACGCCAGTAATGCCGGAAGGAACAGCGATTAAAATTTTGGGGCGGAAGAGACTTCTTGCTGGTGTGACACGCTTAATGAGCGCTTTCAACATCCCCTCAGCAATTTCAAAATCAGCGATCACCCCGTCTTTCATGGGGCGCACTGCATGAATTTTGCGAGGTGTTTTGCCGAGCATCGCCTTGGCTTTGTGACCCACAGCAAGCACTTCGTTGGTCATCGCGTCGACAGCTACGACAGAGGGTTCCGCGAGCACAATCCCCTTGCCACGAACATAGACAAGTGTATTCGCAGTTCCTAGATCGATTCCGATGTCGGAAGAAAAAAGACCAGCTAACTGACCAGCCTTGTTTAAGAGCGTCCGGCCCGTAGTGGCAATAAAATGTTTAAAGTTGTTTTGGCTAGAGCTCATGAACCTGTCCGTGAATTGAAAAAATGTTGGATTTTTGATAGGATCATGTTTTAAGTAGTTCTAGGACATCTTCCCACGTGAGTTTGGTAATTGCCTCATCATCGCAGCTTACCACTTTCTTGACTAATCCTTTTTTCCTCTTCTGCATCTCGGCAATTTTCTCTTCAATTGTTCCAAGAGTAATGAGTTTGTAAGCGGAGACGGAATTTTTCTGTCCGATGCGATGCACGCGGTCGGTTGCCTGATTTTCAACGGCGGGATTCCACCACATGTCATAGTGGATCACCGTGTCGGCTCCTACGAGATTAAGACCAGTTCCCCCTGCTTTGAGCGAAACTAAGAACACAGGAATTGTCAGGTCTTCATTAAATTTCTTTACGACCTCAAGTCGATTCTTACTCGAGCCGTCCAGGTATGCAAAGCGTATCCCTTTCTGTTCAAGGTCCTCACGCATGATCTGTAGCATCCGCGTATACTGGCTGAAGATGACTGTTTTATGTTTGCCTTCAACGAGCGTCTGAAGAAGGTCTAAGAGCATATCATATTTTGCGGAGTCTCCAGCTTCTGGCTTCTCTTTTGCAAAAATGGCAGGATGGCAGCAGATCTGCTTTAAGCGAGTGAGCGTTGCCAGCACATGAATCTGTACGCGATCGAATCCCTCTTTTTGCACCAATTTCGTGAGCTCATCGCGGGCAGAAGCCGCGTACGAACGATAGAGATCCTGCTGAACCGAGCTTAGCTGGCAATGGTAGACAATTTCTGAAACAGGAGGTAGGTCGTGGAGCACATCGCTCTTCATGCGCCTTAAAATGAAGGGGGCCACTTTTTTGCGCAGGTATTCGAGATTTTTTGCCTGCTCCGCGCCGCTCACCCGCACATATTTTTCGACGAAACGATCGTATCCGCTGAGGAATCCTGGCATGAGGAAATCAAAAAGGCTCCAAAGCTCATCTAGGGAGTTTTCTATCGGTGTTCCCGAGAGAATCAGCCTGTGTTCCGCCTGAACCATTTTAACCGATTTTGCGTTGCGCGTTCCTCGATTTTTTATGTGCTGCGCCTCATCCAAAATGGCGTAACTAAATCCAACACTTTTATAACTTTCGATATCTTTTTGAAGCAGCGTATACGAGGTGACAACAACGTCATACTGGTTGATGTTATCGATCAGTTTCTTGCGATGAGATGGGATACCATCGATCACCATCACCTTGAGTTTAGGATTAAACTTGTGAAACTCTTCTTTCCAGTTGTAAAGAAGTGAGGTCGGACAGACGATGAGCGAGACCTTATCATCTTTTGCTTTCTTTTTATAAAGCTGCGAGATGCCCACGATCGCTTGCAGAGTTTTTCCCAATCCCATGTCATCGGCAAGTATCCCGTTAAGATACATGATCCTTAGGCGTTCTAGCCAGCGCACTCCTTCTTCTTGGTAGCTTCTCAATTTAGCATCAATCTCAGCGGGTACAGGAGCAAAGGTGAACTGTTTTTCACCTAGCATCTGTTTGCGGATATCGAGAAGTTGATCTGAGATTGTGACCTCGACAGGCAGGCCAGCAAACGAGGAGGCGTCGATATTGGCAAGACTCCAGAGAGGCCTTTCCAGCTTATGGTCTTCAAGGATGGTGATGCCAAGTTCATCAAACACCTGCACAACAGCACTGACCCGATCGAGATCAAGCACAAGAATCTTTGGCATTTTCCCACTGCCCTCTTGTCCCTTTTTCGGTCGATTCTTGTTCTCCATTTCGATAAACGCTTTTTTGGATGCGACACACTCCCAAAGCTGATCGAGTTTAACACCTTTCAGAGTGCCCTCAACTTTAAGATCGATCTCGTAGATATCAATTCGTTTTGAAGGAGTCAGTAAAAGGGTGAACTTGGTCTGATCGTAAATGAACTGGTCCAGAAGATTTTGAGGACAGTTAAATGTAATTCCCTCTTGATTTCGAGGGATCACATCGGTCATGAACTCGACAATTTTTTTGTCCGACTTTGTAAAATAGGAGCCGTTTTCTGGATTAAAAACAAAATCAGAAAAGAGATCCTCGATCATCTTTCTCTCTTCCACTAGATTCCGTGCGACAACCCCTTCTTCACTTACAAAAGTGGTCACATGGTCGTAAGTAAGCTGCGAGAGTGCTGCTGGAATTTTGTGTTTGTCGTAATGAAAATGTAACACAGCCTCTAGCTCGCCATTTAAAAAGGAGAGATCGCAACTTGCGCGCACCTTCTCGACATAAGGAAGGGTGACAAAATCTTCGATCACGCGCTGATTTGCCACTTCAGCAAACCGACTCAGTTCGGGCAGTGCATTCTCAACGAAAGTTCCAAAGAGTGGCTGGGGAATGGTCATCTCCCGGATGGGGTGGAGGTTTCTGAGATGCATCCGAGAAATTTTAGTAGAAAAACGGAAATAGGCATTTTTGTAGAGCATTCCTGGTTTCGCACATTCAAAAAACCGCGCTTCTTCCAGAGGGACAACTTTTCCTTCGACAATCAAGGTCGGGTTGAGAAGAATTTTTGATGTGGGAGGTGGAATGTACTCGAGGGCAAAACGAAATTGCGCAGGCTGCATCGAAAATCGCAGAGGAAATTCTAGACTTCCCTCATAAAATCCGGGAAGTATTGGAAGCTCTTCATCAGGAGAAGAGAATCCATGCTGGTCGGCGATGTCATAGGCCTGCTCAAAGGCGCGTGCTAAAATCATGCCAAAGGTTTCGCCGTCGATCGTTGCAACACGCTGGGCCTTGTCCTGCCCAACCGTTTCTGGAAAACGGGCATGATCAATCACGATACGCACGATCTCTCGTTGTGAAAGATCGAATGAGTCGAGAGAAAAACGAAACCGTTTACTTCCAATAAAAAGAAGTTCTGCATAACGGATCTTTTCTAAAAAGAGTTTTGCGTTTGGAATGTGAAGCGGTTTGGAACGAGAAGGCAGGCGTAGTGCCACCTGAATCTCGACATGATTTTTTCCGTCTTTGTCATTGACTGGCGTGAACACAAGAGAAAACTCTGCTCGATCGATCTCAAATTTTTCTGTCGGCCGAAAAAAGGGAGAGACAGCAAGAAGTTCTGCCGAGGTAGTGTACTCTTGAAGCATCTGCTTCTGAAACTGCTCCTCCTGCCTCTGAACCTCTTTTGTCTCTGCAACTTTGATTTTTTCTAAAAGATCTGCTTTCTGCTTCTCATCAAAATGTTCCTCATCAGATAGGTCGGCTTCTTTAGAGTAGTCGACAAGAATGCGGTCGAGATGAGCTTCAAGATAAAACAGAAGTGCTGCTAGGTGATGGCAGTCGTAATTGTGAGGGCAGTCGCAATCTGAATCGATCAGCTCGCAGTCTTCTCTGTCGATCTCAATCTCGCTCTCATAACTATTCTCATACTGTCCAGACACGCGCCCGACAATGCGCATCGTGCGTCCGTCCAAATGCATGAGCTTTGCTGAAACAACTTTTTTCTTTTCAAAGAGTTCTTTGCCCTCTTTGACGATGCCTGATGCAAAATCTTGTTTCAGCTTTCGAAAATTGAGCATATTTGAATAGTAATCTGTTCGACTTTTTCCATGCTTTTACATTTTTTGTTTAACTCAAGCAAGCAAATTCCTCCAAACCCAAAAGAAA
>JBIOJU010000057.1:0-6770 GCA_044451165.1 Chlamydiales bacterium
AAAGCAAGCTGATGAGGTGGTGAAGTGTGGGGTATTGGCCCCTGTCCACTTCTTGCTTGAGTTATCTCTCATTAATGATGGTTACTTCAAATCGACATGGACTGCACATAAAGGCGATGCCAGCTAAACATCCCGGCTCCCGGCTCATAGACGCGCAGCAGGATGTTTGCCATTCTATTCGGCGAATCACACGAACTCCATCTGAGTTAAAATAGGAGAGTTCTTTGCGCCTCTCTGTAGTGTGCTTAGGGAGACAGGAGGAAGCAGATGTTGTTCGCACCCCGGTGTGGATGAGGTAAAACGCAAAAACCCCTTTTTTGCTCTGTTCCCAACCCGCCATAAAGTCAGGGTAATTACTTAGGGGAGATTCCACGTGAATTGGAAAATTGCGTATTTTGATCCGTTTCACCCCCTCTTCTCCTCCCACAAGCGCATAGGCGCTTTTGGGGAAGAGCCTCAATAGATCTAATCTTTCCAGGTGTTTTGCAGATTGCTCACATGTTTTTGAAACACCCTTCATCCGATCTCGGTCGTTAAAGGGCATGAATGAGAAGAGCAAGTTATTTAGTGGGCTGCATGCTAAAACTTTCTCGGCTGCTTGCGTAGTGACAGGTTTTGACTCTACTATTTTTGGTGCCTCTATCACGATTGTACGGATCGCGTGTAGCTGAGCAGTTTTTACAGACATATTTTTTAACTCCTGTGGATTACATCACCGAGCACTGAGTCTGTTCTCGCCGTTGCACGATCGAGTCCCGCGCGCGCATTGCTTTTGCAGCGAAATACTCGGTCTCAGCTGCCTGACAATTGTCGATGAATGCATCTGCTTTTTGCGCGTCGCCTGGCATATTCATGCCTGCTACGCGCGTATCTTTGGGATCCATTTGTGATACCCCATCGTATAATCGAGGCATCTCGTGGATATATTCCTTCATTGCTTTTTCTCCAAATCCGCCCGATAAAACAAAGAGCTCTAGCCGGCCCGCTGGTAATCCTTGCAGGAGAGTAAGAGCGGTTTCATCGCCAAAGCTTTTTTGCTGTGCTAAAGCTACGAGTGCTTCATGGCTTAGGGGCAGGTTGTGACGCATAAAATATTCCGGACCAACACAAGAGTTAACGACGAGTGCATTAATGCGTTCATCTTTACAGACCAGTTCGGCTAGGGTTCTCGCAGCAAAAGGAGTCATTTTAAAGAACTCGCTGCCATTCAATTGTTGAGGATGTGTTGCTGCTGTCCTCTCACTTTCACTACCCTCAGCAAGTCCTCGATAGTCGACACCATTCAGTTTAATGAGGTTGAAACAAGGAACGTACTGTCCATGTGTTCTCTGATGCCCTAATGCATCAAAAAATGTGTAGGCTTGTAACGCAGCTTTCATGCTCTCTTTGTATACGGCGTCCATGAGCTCGCCGCCAAAGCGAAGATTGTCAGGCATTTCAACATTGAGAAGAGCATAGATGTCTTGCGTTTTCTTGTGTACCTGGAGCTGATCTACGACAAGCAGGGCAGTTCGGTATGTGTCCGTCAAATCTTTCCATGTGTGACAAACAGCAAATGCTCTGCAGAGGGATTGGCAATCAAGGAAAGAAAAAGTTTTCTCTAGCACGTCGAAAGGAAGGTGAGCCGACTGTTTTTTCGCTTGTGCTGGGTGATGTTGCAGCATACCGTTTGTTACTTGTGATAATACAAAAGTTACTCCTTGTGACATAAAATCTCCTTGTTTTCGAAAAATTATACATAAAAAAATTAAATAAGTAAATTATAACGATTATTTTAAAAACATAATAACTTTAATTTTTCAAAAAGAGCGGCCAAAATGGACAAATGAACCTACCCCGCTAAAAT
This sequence comes from Chlamydiales bacterium, assembly GCA_044451165.1. Classification (GTDB taxonomy): domain Bacteria; phylum Chlamydiota; class Chlamydiia; order Chlamydiales; family Rhabdochlamydiaceae. Next base: position 1,847 of record JBIOJU010000057.1, read on the forward strand.
TTCCCCTGCCGAATAAAGTAATACTGTATTACCATGTGTGAAAAATGAGGAAATAGACATGAGGCCAAAGATGGCAAAAAGAAGAAGTGTTAGGGCGGCGCGTGCTAGATATTCGACCAAACTTACATCGAAATACCAGGCCACAGTGCCTCGAGAAATCAGAAAACATTTGCACCTTAGAAAGGGCGATCAGATAATGTACGAACTTCTGCCGGATGATACTGTGATTGTGCGAAGAGTCACTCCTTTAGATTTGGATTATTTTCAGGCCCTCAATGCAACTTTAAGCGAATGGGAAACCGCAGAAGATGAACAAGCCTACAAGGACTTATGATCTCTATGAAATAGTGAAGGTGCCATTTCCTTTCACGGATACAAAAAGCAGCAAGGTTCGCCCTGCGCTTGTTCTTTCATCAGCGAGGCGTTTCAATTCGAGAATAGGCCTTAGCATCATGGCAATGATTACTTCGCAGAAGCCCAATCAAGATCTTTGGCCTGCAGATATTGTAATAGAAGATTTGCTCTCTACAAAACTTCCCTGTCCATCGATCATTCGTTTCAAAATATTTACTCTCGATCATCGACTGATTCTCGGTCGTTTGGGCGTTCTCGCCCCAGCAGATCGAATGCAAGTGCAAAACAAACTTCAAGAAATTCTCGCTCTCGAACCTCCTTGAGCGATTCCTGGCCATTGTCGTCCATGATCAGTCCATGTCTTCATTGGCGGCGCTCTTGCTTCTTTCCTCTTCTTCTTCGCAAAAAAAAGAGGAGGAAAAAATTCCTCCTCTTTAGGCAAACACTTGCACTTTGGTTTGGCGCTAGATTACTTCTTCTCTTCGCCGTCGAGAATTTCGACATCAGCCTCTTCGATATCGGGCTTCTCGTTCTTCTGCTGCTGGCCGGGAGCAGGTCCTGCTTGCGCGCCTTGCTGCGCACCGCCGCCCTGCTTCTGCATCGCTTCGCCGATCTTTTGCATCTGCTGATTGAGCTCGTCGGTCGCCGCCTTGATTGCAGCAGTGTCATTTCCTTCGAGCGTCTTTTTCACAGCATCGATCTTGCTTTGAACAGAGGATGTGACATCTTTAGGAAGCTTATCCTTATATTCATTTAGCGACTTCTGTGCGCGGAAAGCGAGTGAGTCGGCCTCGTTTTTCACTTCGACCTCTTCTTTGCGCTTCTTGTCCTCATCCGCGTGCTCTTCGGCATCTTTTAGCATCTTCTTGATCTCGCTTTCGCTCAGACCGGATTTTGCTTCGATGCGGATCTTCTGCTGTTTGCCAGACTGCATATCTTTTGCAGAGACGTGCAAGATTCCATCCGCGTCGATGTCGAAGGCGACCTCGATCTGCGGCGTCCCGCGTGGAGCAGGAGGAATATCGGTCAGGTCAAACCGGCCGATCTCCTTGTTATCTTTTGCCATCTTGCGCTCTCCTTGGAGAACGACGATGGTTACAGCGGGCTGGTTGTCAGCTGCAGTTGAAAAGACCTGCTTCTTCTGCGTCGGAATCGTTGTGTTGCGTTCGACAAGCGGTGTTAGAACGCCCCCGAGCGTTTCGATCCCGAGGGTAAGCGGGATCACGTCGAGAAGGAGAACATCCTTCACATCGCCAGCAAGAACGCCACCTTGGATCGCCGCGCCGATTGCCACGACCTCATCAGGGTTTACCCCTTTGTGTGCCTCTTTGCCAAAGATCTCGACCACCTTTTTCTCTACGGCGGGCATGCGTGTCATACCTCCCACAAGGATCACCTCATCGATCTGGCTCGCAGTGAGACCAGAGTCTTTGAGTGCCTTTAAGCAGGGCTCTTTCGTCCGTTCGATCAAGCTGTGTGCGAGGCTTTCTAATTTTGCGCGTGTCAAAGTGAGCGCAAGGTGTTTTGGACCTGTCGCATCCATCGTGATGAAGGGCTGGTTGATCTCTGTAGTTTGTGTTCCAGAGAGCTCGATTTTGGCTTTTTCTGCCGCGTCACGCAGACGTTGTAGAGCCATCTTGTCTTTAGCAAGATCAATTCCATGCTCTTTCTTAAACTCGTCTAGCATCCACTGCAGAATCGCGTTATCAAAGTCGTCGCCGCCGAGGTGAGTGTCTCCGTTTGTTGAGAGCACCTCGAAAACACCATCTCCAATCTCAAGAATCGAGATGTCAAATGTTCCTCCCCCTAAGTCGAAGACTGCGATTTTCTTGTCACTCTGCTTGTCGAGTCCATACGCAAGAGCGGCAGCAGTCGGCTCTGGGATGATTCGTTTGACATCGAGTCCTGCGATGCGTCCTGCATCTTTTGTCGATTGTCTTTGCGAATCGTTAAAGTAGGCGGGAACGGTAATGACTGCTTCTGTGACCTTCTCTCCAAGATAAGCTTCCGCAGTTTCTTTCATTTTCATGAGGACCTGCGCGCCCACTTCTTCTGGTGTAAGAGGCTTGCCATCCACTTCAAAGATTGCATCGCCATTACTGTTTTTCGTTACCTTATAGGGGACGGTTTTAATCTCATCTTGCACTTCAGAAAACTTGCGACCAATAAATCGCTTTGCTGAGTAGACGGTGCGTTCTGGCTGTGTCACTGCTTGTCTTTTTGCTGTGACGCCGACGAGACGTTCTGCTCCTTTATAGGAGACGATCGACGGGGTCGTGCGTGTTCCTTCTGCGTTTGCGATCACGACAGGTTGTCCACCTTCCATGATTGCCACGCAGGAGTTAGTTGTTCCTAAGTCGATGCCGATGATGCGGCCTTTTTTCTTCTGTTCTGACATGTGTTTTACTCCTCATTTTTATTGTTAAATTCTTCTTTTCGACCTGGCGCTTTTGCGACTTTTACGCGCGCCGGACGAATGGTGCGTTCGCCGCACCGGTAACCTTTGACAAACTCTTGTACAATAGTTCCATCGGGTTTTTCTTCTGTCTCTTCAACCTCCACCGCTTGATGCTTGTGCGGGTCGAAGAGGGTGCCTACTGAATCGAATGCTTGGATGCCTTGTTCGGTAAGCGCATCTTTAAATTGGGTCAAGATCATCTGAAAGCCGAGTGCCCAATTCCGCGTCTCTTCGGACATTTTGCCTGCAAAACCAAGCGCATTTTCAAAGTTGTCGAGAGGGGAGAGGATCTCTGCAAAGGCATTTTCCACTGCAAAACGGGTCATCTCTTGCTTTTCTTTTTGCATCCGCTTGCGTGCATTTTCCATTTCTGCAAGTGAGCGGAGATATTTATCTTTAAGCTCGTTTAGCTCTGTTTCAAGCTGCTGGAGCTTGTCTTGTTCGGCAGCTACTGTCTGTTCTTCACTCATGAAAGTTCCTCTGTTTTATTTTCTAGCATCACACACTCTCTCGGGTAGGTCTTGAAATCAAGGTGAGAGGTCTGAGGCTCACGAAAAGTGATTTTAAATTTGTACATGCTCCTGGTCAGCGTCTCTGTGATCGCCGAAGAGGCTGTTTTCAAAATTTCGAAAAGCTCCTGGTAGGGAATGCGCAGTGGACCGAGGATGGCAAGAGCGCCAACAGCCGTCTGGTTGATGCAGTAAGGGATAGCGATAACGGCGCAAGAGGTGACGTGGGGAGCGTGCTGTTCAAGATCTTCGCCAATCCAACAGGAGAGATCGCCCGCCGTTTTGCATGATTGTAAAAGCGCTCGCATCGAAGAGGGGTTTTCAAAGAGGGAGAGGCCGCTTGCAAGCGCTGTCGCATTATTAAAATCAGAGTAGTTGAGCAGCCTTGAGAACCCAGTTTTGTAGATATCTTCTGCGGAAAAATTTGTGTAGCTCACGATATGGCGTAGCATGATCTCGCGGTAGTAGCGAGAGGCGATCTCCTCTTCTTCGCGAGAGAGTTCTGGTTTGTCGATGCCGGTGATGCGCCAGTGGAAGTAGGTTTCAATGCGCTTCAGGGTAAAGTTGCTGAGCTTTTTTTCGGTGTGGAGGATCTCTGTGTGGACAATGCCAAAGTCGGTAATGATCACGCAAAGACAGCGGGTCTGATCGATACCCATGAACTTGACGTCGAGCACAAAATCCTGGTCAAAGCGTGGAGCGGAAAGAAAAACAGCGCACTGAGTTTTTTCGCTAATCAGTTCTGCTGCATCTTGCAGATAAGTGGCAACTTCGCGCGTTTGACGAGTGAGTTTTTTGAGCAGCTCGCGGTCCTCTTTTTTGCGGACACCAAGGTGCTCTTGCGCGTAGACCTTAAAGGCACGAGGGGTAGGGATACGGCCGCCTGAAGAGTGCTGCTGTTTAAGAAAGCCCCCTTCTTCGAGTTTAGCAAAGTAGTTGCGGATGGTGGCAGAGCTTAAGGCTTCAAACCCATTGTCTCTTAGCGTGTTTGAACCAATAGGCGCGCCTGTCTTCAGATAGAGCTCAACGAGCCCCAAGAGAACACTCTTCTCGCGCTGATCCTTAGCAGGTTTTTTTGGCGTAATATTTTTCATAGTAAACCAAGACTATAGCAAAGAGAAAGTCCAGATGCAACAGAAAATTAGCACTCAAAGCTGAGAAGTGCCAATAGATAGACTTAACATCATTAACGTAAGCATGTTATAAATTTTTATGTGTGGTGAGTCTTGAAGACAAGAAGTGATGAACGATGAATGATGAGTGATGAGCAGAAGAAAGAATGCTTCCCTCTCATTCTTTCGTTCAGCACTCATCATTCATCGTTCATCACTTTCTTTTTCCCTATCCATCAATGATAGCCGGATCTTGAGACAAGATGGGCAGCACATCAGCAATCGAAGGGGACCAGTCGAGGCCTCGACTGTAAACGAGCCGGGAGGCGATGTAACAGGCGATGATCGCTTTTTTGTGGATGTCTGGAACTTCAGTCAGCAGACGTTGTTGATAACGCGTGCGCAGAAGGGGTGGAGCATAGTTTAAGAAACAGTGGATGAGAGGATCTTTCGGATCATTGGAAAGGGGGAGAGGCTGAAAATAGTCGAGG